>CAJXXJ010000592.1 GCA_913062745.1 uncultured Phaeodactylibacter sp. | reverse complement strand
CAAAGGCGGCTTGCGCCCCATCAAACGGGGCGGTGGCTTTCAGACCAATTCGCTGCGCCTGGAGGCAAAAAACGGGCAGCAGTACGCGCTGCGCTCCATTAACAAAGACGCCTCCCGTACGCTGGGGACCACCTTTGACAACACCTTCGTCACCGCTATCCTGCAGGACAACTTCAGCGCAGCCCACCCCTTTGCTTCGGTAGCTACCGCCGCCCTGGCGGATGAAGCCGGCCTTTTCTACACACAGCCCAAAGTCGTCTACCTGCCGCCGCAGGAAGCGCTCGGCATTTACAATGAAGACTACCCCGGTGAACTGTACACCATCGAGGAGCGCCCTGATGATGAAGTCTGGCAGGACTACGAGCAGTTTGGAGCTCCCAAAGAAATACACAGCACCTCTAACACCCGCGAACACCGGTCAGAAGAGCACGATGAACAAATCGATTACCCCTTCGTGGTGCGCAACCGGCTCTTTGATGTCCTCATCGGCGACTGGGACCGCCACGACGATCAGTGGCGCTGGTCGGAAATAGCCGATGGCAACATAGACTACTACCACCCGATCCCGCGGGACCGCGATCAGGCTTTCAGCAACTTCGATGGGTTCCTGCTGGGCATCGCGAGGGGCTCCACGCCTGATATCAAAAAACTCGCCCCCTTCCGGGAAAAAGTCAAAAAAGTGGAATGGCTGACCTACAATGGCCGCCACTTCGACCGCACGTTCCTGTCGGGAGCAGATTGGGAAGACTGGAAAGAACAGGCACAGCACCTGCAGCAGACGCTGACGGACGAGGTGATCGAAAATGCCTTCAAAGCCAACTGGCCAAACAGCATTTACGAAATCAGCGCGCCTGAAATCATACGCAAACTAAAGAGCCGCCGCAGTCAGCTTGTGGATATCGCCCGGGAGTATTATCTGACTGTATCCCGGGAAGTAGATGTGCTGGGCACGTTTAAGCGCGACTTGTTCGAAGTGGAGCGGCTCGACGCGGGCAGGACGCGCGTGCAGGTATTCGACACCAACAGCGATGGCGACAAAGGCAAGCAGATTTTTGACCGCACCTTTGTGCCCAACGAAACCCGCGAGATCATCCTGTACGGCCTTACGGATATGGATGTGTTTAAAATCAGCGGCAAAGCCGGCAAAGGACCATTGGTAAAAGTCCGCATCATCGGCGGCCTGGGCAGGGACACGCTTAAAGACAACAGCAATGGCCGGGGCATTATCTACTACGACGCACAGGGGGAAGGCAACGACTTGCGACAAAGCGGCAGCAAGGCGAAACTGCGCCTTAAACGGGACCCGCTTTTCAATACCTACGACCGGGAGTCGCCGGATTACAACTTCAACTACTCTTCGGTGATCCCCAATGCCAGCTACAACCCGGACGACGGGGTCCTGCTGGGCCTGAATGGCGCCTACCGCAGTTATGGGTTTAAAAAAAGCCCCTACGCATCAGAGCACAAACTATCCGTACTTTATGCAGTGGCCACCAATGGCTTGCGCATGGAGTATCAGGGCGAATTCATTGACTTGTTTGGCCCCTTCGAACTCGGGCTGGATGCCGGGTTTCAAACCCTGCTGTACAGTACCAATTTCTACGGCTTTGGCAACGAAACGATCAACCCCGAAGATGAACTGGATGAGCAGGGCGTAGACGATGAGCGGGACTTCAACCGCGTGCGCCAACGGGCCCTGCACTTCAAGCCTTCCTTTATGCGCAAGCTCAATGATAATTCCCGGGTGCTCATTGGGCCGACTTATGAATCCTTCCGGGTGGAAAAAACCGAGGGCCGCTTCATTGCGGAACAAGCAGATCAGCTCAACCCTGACATCTTTGACGGGGTCGACTTCCTGGGCGCGCAGCTGCTTTTCCACTATCAGAGCAAAGACAACCCGAGCAACCCTTCCCGCGGCATCGAATACCATCTGGAAGGCGGCTGGAAACAACAGATCAGCGATACGCAGGCGGACTACAGCTACATCAACACCTACCTGACCGCGTACCAGCGAGTGGATAAACCGGGCCGGCTCATTTTTGCCACCCGCATCGGCTGGCAACGGCGCTTCGGCAACGGCTATGAATTTTTCCAGGCAGCGAGCCTCGGAGGCCCGGGCCCGGATGCCAACTTCCGGGGGCTGCGGCGTTCGCGTTACATTGGCCGCACCGCGTTCTACCAAAATATCGACCTGCGGTACAAACTCGTAACTTCTTCCAACCCTACCCTGCCCTTTTCGCTGGGCCTGACCGGAGGGTTTGACCACGGCAGGGTATGGCAGGTGGGAGAAGATTCGGACATCTGGCACTACAGCTACGGCGGCAGCGTATGGATTAGCCCGTTTGACTTGTTTGTATTGAATACCGGCGCTTACAAAAGCGACCGCAATGAGCTGCGGTGGATGTTAGGCGGCGGGTTTTTCTTTTGATTATACCACCCCCTGCGCAGTCATCGCCCCGGCAATTTTGCGAAAGCCCCCCAGGTTGGCACCCCTGACGTAGTCAATCTGCTGCCCGTCAGTACTGCCGTATTCGCAGCAGGTCTGATGAATGTCGCACATGATTGCCCGCAGGCGCTTACTGACCTCCTCCCGGCTCCAGGAAAGGCCCAGGCTGTTTTGCGACATCTCAAGGCCTGAAGTGGCTACTCCGCCTGCATTGGCAGCTTTGCCCGGTGCATAGAGCAGATCTGTTTCGCGGACAGCGCGGGAAGCCTCGGCGGTGAGCGGCATATTGGCCCCTTCCGCCAGTGCGATACAGCCATTTTTGGCCAATGACTTGATATCGGCAGCTTCGATCTCATTCTGCGTGGCGCAGGGTAAAGCGATATCGCAGTCTACTGACCAGGGTTTCTCGCCCTCGTAGTAGTCCGCACCGTACTTTTCCGCGTATTCCTTCAGCCGCCCCCGCTGCTCATTTTTGAGTGTTTTGATCCAGTCCAGCTTCTCAGCGTCAATGCCGTCTTTATCGTAGATCGTGCCGGAGGAATCCGACATCGCGACCACTTTTGCGGAAAGCTTCAGCGCCTGCTCGGCGGCGTACTGTGCCACATTGCCGGCACCGGAAATAGCCACGCGCTTGCCCTCCATATCCTGGCCGTGCGTGCGGAGCATTTCCTCTAAGAAAAACACCAGGCCGTAACCTGTAGCTTCCGGACGGATACGGCTTCCGCCAAATGTCAGGCCTTTGCCGGTGATGGTCCCGGTGTGTTCGCGGCTCAGCTTTTTATACATGCCGAAGAGGTAGCCGATTTCCCGCTGCCCCACGCCGATATCACCGGCCGGCACATCGATTTCGGGGCCGATATACCGGTGGAGTTCTGTCATCAGCGACTG
>CAJXXJ010000591.1 GCA_913062745.1 uncultured Phaeodactylibacter sp. | reverse complement strand
TGACGGAGAAACGAAAGTATTCGTTTGTTCCATAAGATCACGATTTGTTTGAAAAAATTAGGTAAAAAGGTCGTTTATAATAAAAAGTAAACTGCAAGGCGCTAATACCCGGTAGGCAATAGCTCAATGCAGCAAGTTTCAATAGGTCGTCGTTTGTATTTCTAATTTTCAGCCCGCCGTTTCAAAAACAAACCTTACATCATTATGCTAAGGTAGCAACAGTGTAAGCCCAGACGAAAGCGCCTAAGCTTGATTATCGGGGGTCTAAAACCCTATATATTGAATAACTGAAAATTTATCGATCCTGGAAAGCTTTTGTGCTTTGTTGCACAGATTGGGTGTAGAAAGAAAAAAATTGGGATTAGGATGTTTAATCATCACGATACTACTTTGTTATAAGTTGTGTCTTACTCACAGAGCTATCAGTTGGGCAAATCGTAGATTTGGAATTGCAAACCAAATGCCCGGTTTTAAAAGCGAATCGTTTTTTGGTATCTCTGATTCTACTTGGTAGATAGCTCTGCAAAGTTTTTCTCCTTTACATTGACAAATATAGGATTTTGTCTCTTAAGATTCACCCACCTATTCAGAAAGTGCCTCAAAAAAACGCAAAACCCCCTGAAAGACAGCGCGTTACAAACCGATAGATTATAAAAAAAATTAGACTAGACTGTTATCATATGCCGTTTTGATCAATCCGGCGGTACTGCTCACTCCCAGTTTACGCATGATATTTTTCCGGTGCACGCTCACTGTTTGGTCGCTAATAAACAGGGCTTTCCCAATTTCCTTATTGTTCATGGCCTGCGTAATCAAGTGCAGAATTTCTAATTCCCGTTTGGTGAGGCTGTGCTTTCTCAGAAACTGATCTCTGAACACAACCTGCCCTTTACTTTTGGCAACAGTCTGCTTGCGGCCGTTCCGTTGGTGCAGGAATACCCCTTCGCCGGTAAACGTCTCTCCGGCAAAAACGGTCCTCACTGCCTCCAGCAGCTCATTTGTTGAACGGTCTTTGAGCAAGTAAGCATCAGCACCGTGCTTCAGGGCCGACCGGATCAGCTTGGGGCTATCATACATACTCAGTACGACGACTCTTGGCCGTTCGGGCTCCGCAGCCAGAGCTTCGAGCAGCTGCAGCCCGTCCATAACCGGCATATTCATATCGAGCAGAAGCAAGTCAACCGGGTTACCGGAGAGCAACTGCAGCGCCTCTGACCCGTTGGCGGCTTCCCCGACCAGCTTAAAAGAAGGTTGCCGAAAGTGTTGCAGAATATTTTTGAGTCCTTTTCGGTAAATAGGATGATCATCTGCTATGAGTGTTCGTACTACTTCCATAGCGTTAGTTTTTGAAGATGTTCAATGGGATGCATGTTGCCGCGGCAACAATGCGCTGCCTGCCGGAAATCTGCTTACGCAGCTCCGATTACAGGAATAGTATTAGTATAGTAAAGGGGAGGTATCAGGATAATACCATCATAAAAGTAAGAAAATAATGTCCCTTACGCAAGTAGATGCGCTATATCTGCTGTACATAAACCAGCATATGCTCGTTTACCCTCCGGTAATGAACAGAAAACTCCAGGGGACTATCAGTATTTTTCGCTACATGCCCCCGGGCAATGCCACCTTCATCCTGATAAGTAAAGGACTCCAGCATCATATTGTCCCTAAAGTCGAGCGACCGGCGCCCGTATGCTTTATAGAGCGCTTCTTTAGCCCCCCAATAAATATGTATGCTCAGCAGAGATGCCTGTTCGCCCTCTATAGCTTTCAGCTCTTCTTCTCTCATAAAACGGGCCGCCATACGGCGTAGCTTTGGCGTAAGCCGCTGAACGTCTATACCGACCGGGCGGGGAGCAGCAATGGCAGCGGCAAGGCCGTGGGAATGGCTGATAGATATGTGGTAGGGAGAATGAGCCAGATGGGGCTTTCCGTATTCATCTTTAAGGAACGGGCCCCTCACCACCCGGCCTGACATGCAGTGCACCAGCTGACGGGCAGCCAGCCACTCCAGGCGGCGGCCCCCGCGAAGACGGCCGAACTGCCGCTGCTCATCCGGAGCCAGCTGAAGGCGGGAAAGAAACCAGTCTTCCGGCTCTTCGATATGCCAAAGCCCGATTTCTCCGCTGGGCTTGATATTTTCGTGTAGTACAATTGCCATCGCTAATCCTAACAACCAAAGATATTGCCTGCCTGTTGTAATGCGAAGACGCAAAATAGACCCTACATGCGAAAGTTCCAAATTGATAAGATCGCTCAGCTCACTGGCCACAAGGCTGCTATTTTCGCGCTATCACCCGGGCAGCATGCTCACACGTACCTTTCAGGCGCCGGAGATGGCTGGGTAGTCACCTGGGACCTGGACCAGCCCGAGGATGGAAGGCTGATTGCAGAGGTGGACGCGCAGATCTTTTCCCTGTGCTACCTGCCGGAACACCGGATGGCCGTAATTGGCGACATGAACGGGGGCGTACACTGGGTAAAGCTCGATGAGCCGGAGCGCACCAAAGATATTGCCCATCACCAAAAAGGCGTATTTGCTATTCAGGCAGCGGGCCCCCATGTTTTCACAGCGGGCGGGCAGGGCTTGCTGACCCGCTGGTCGGCAGCTGAAGCCAAAAGCCTGGAAAGCCTGCAGCTCAGCCGGCAGAGCCTGCGCAGCATCAGTTACGCACCAGGAAGGAGGGAGCTGGCGGTGGGCAGCAGCGATAACAATATTTACCTGCTGGATGTGGATACGCTGGCGGTCAAACAGACTATCAAAAGGGCTCATGACAATTCCGTTTTCACTGTACA
This sequence comes from uncultured Phaeodactylibacter sp., assembly GCA_913062745.1. Taxonomy (GTDB): domain Bacteria; phylum Bacteroidota; class Bacteroidia; order Chitinophagales; family Saprospiraceae; genus Phaeodactylibacter. Next base: position 548 of record CAJXXJ010000591.1, on the reverse strand, counting down.
CTACAGCCCGGACGAACAGCACCTGCTCAGTGGCGGCCGTGATGCGCACCTTAAAGTGTGGGACCTGCAGTCTCCGGCCCCCAGCCTGTCGAGCAGCCAACCGGCGCACTGGTATACGGTCAACAGCATCGCTTATGACCCTAAGGGCCGCTGGATAGCGACCGGCAGCCGTGACCGAACGATTAAAATCTGGGATGCAACCAGCTTTCAACTGCTGAAAGTGCTGGATACGGCGCGCAGCGGCTGCCATATCAATTCGGTCAACCGGCTACTGTGGCATCCTCACCATAATTACCTTATTTCCGCCAGCGACGACCGCAGCATGATTGTGTGGGAGATTCGCGAGGCGGCTTAATGCTTGTTTTCATGCGCACTAAGTTTCCGGGCTTAGCCGGTATCCTCTTGCTGCTGCTCTTTGGTTACGGGATGCCAAGCGGCTGCCAGAACCCTGCCGCTGAGCAGCGCCCGCAAATGGCAGCAACTTATCCGGCGAAAGACACGCTGCGGCAATCTTTTTTCGCCGCGCGGTCGCTCCGGATCCTTTTCCC
>CAJXXJ010000590.1 GCA_913062745.1 uncultured Phaeodactylibacter sp. | reverse complement strand
CCCGCCACAACAGTGAGGAGAGCTAGCAGAATTGTGAGCCGCCAATCCGTTTCCCAAACTAGCTGAACCGCCCGCCGCCCATAGCGGTACATGGAAAGAGATTGACCTAAATTTCGCCATCGACCCTGAGGCCCGCGTTGCCGATGTGTATTGGTTTCACTCATTCCTAAAAGATAACGTTTAGAAGAAGCAGGCTAGCCCCCCATGACTAAACGCACTGCAATCAACAAACAGGCCACCACCAAAATGGGGGTCGACACGACGACGACTCTGTCGGCGATCCATCTGGGCAGATAAATATCTGTCATGGGCTGACCTTCGGGAGTCAGGTTGTCGGCCCAGACCTTCAGCGGACAAAGAAACCCGTTGCCCACATAAATCAGCACCTCCACCATCACCAAAGCGAAGGCATACCCTGTCCACCGGGAAATCTGCCCCGTTAAGCCGCAGTACAGCAAAAACAGAATGGCAGCAATAATGATAATTGCAGCAGCAATGATACGGCTGCGGTCCCGTTGTGTTTTTTGCAATTCGAGCTCCGCCTGCTTCGCCTGCAGCTCCTGCTCCTGCCGGGCTACGGTCAGCGAATCCGCCAGGCGGGCCAGCGATATGGAGTCCAGCGCCTGTTGCTGATGGGCCAGCAGCAGTTCCTGCTTGGCCTGCTCCAGGTTTAGCGCATACACTTCTTCTTCGTAGCGCTCCTTTTCTTTTTTCAGCGCATTCAGGGTGTCGCCCATGGTTCGGAATTGCCGCACGGCCTCCTGCGCCAGGTCGCCCACTTTGGGGCGTTGCTGAGCCATACCGCCCGGCCTGGGGGCGGAAATATCTTTGCCCTGCAGCGCGAGCTCCAGCCGGTGGGAGCGCGCCAGCAGGCTGTCTGCCCCGAGCAGCTTAAATTTTTCCTGTGCGTCGCGCAGCATCTTGCGGACCTTACGCTTCTGACGGCGGCTCAGCTCTTCGGGTGCCGGGCCTGCCACTGCCCAGGCCTGCATCGCCTCAGCCTGTGCCATCAGCAATTCGTCGTTCTGCTGCTCCGCCGTCGAGTAGGCCTGCCGGCTTACTTTGAGCGCCGCGACGTAGCGGCCCCGGTCGAGCAGCTCCTGCGCCATCTCCAGCTGCCGTTCTACCTGTGCCGAAAGTGGAAGGCTCAGCAGCAGGCCGGCAAAGAGGAGTAATAAGTGTTTGGGTAGTGTATTTCTCATATTCTCTTCAACGGGTATTTCGGGCTTTCGGATGCCTTTTAACGGCTTAAATTTAAGGGAAAATCTCCGCAACCCCTCGTTTTTCGGATCTGCCCCATCAATATGGGGTAGTGGGGTGTCCGTTTGTAGCCTATCTTTGTCACCATAAAGTATGACGCTAAAACTAAACCCTAGTTAATACTTTAATCCTTCCTATTTACCTATCAACAAGAAGCGTGTTTACAACCGTAGCTTCCCGGAATCATCTTCGGGAAGCTTTTTTGTTTATTGCCCCTTTGCCACTCCCGGGCAAATGCCTATCTTCGAAAATGAATTCCTAACAAAGCAATCACGTATGAACCTGCCGGCGGCACAGGACGCGCTTAAGAAGTATTTTGGCTATGACTCTTTCCGGCCCATGCAGGCCGATATCATCGACCGCCTGTATCAGAAAAAGGACTGTCTGGTACTGATGCCTACGGGGGGCGGCAAATCTGTATGCTACCAAATCCCGGCGGTGACGATGCCGGGCACCGCAGTTGTGGTCTCACCGCTTATTTCTCTCATGAAAGACCAGGTAGAGGCCCTGCGGGCCAACGGTATCCGGGCAGCCTTCTTCAACAGCAGCCTCAGCGAACCGGAGCAGCGGCAGGTGGAGGATGATTTCTTCCGGGGCGAGCTCGATTTGCTGTACGTTTCTCCGGAAAAACTGGTCTCGCAGCAGTTTATGCCGCTGCTCAAGCGGGCGCAGGTCAATCTTTTTGCCATCGATGAAGCGCACTGTATCTCCTCCTGGGGGCACGACTTCCGGCCGGAGTATACCCGTATGAAGTTTTTGCGTACAGAGTTCCCCGATATCCCTATCGTAGCGCTTACCGCAACAGCCGACCGCATCACCCGCAAGGATATCCTCGGGCAGCTCAATCTATCGGCTCCGGAGGTATTCATCGCCAGTTTTGACCGCCCCAACCTCAGCCTGGAAGTCCGCCCGGGCCAAAAGCGGCGGCAACAAATCCTGCAGTTCCTCAAGAAGCATCCGAGGCAACCGGGCATTATCTACTGCCTGAGCCGCAAGGGCACCGAAACACTTGCAGAAAAGCTGCAGGAGGCCGGCATCGACGCGGAGTACTACCACGCCGGTATGAGCGCCGACGACCGCAGCCGGGTACAGGAGGACTTTATCAACGACAATACCCTGGTGGTCTGCGCCACCGTAGCCTTTGGTATGGGTATCGATAAGTCCAATGTACGCTGGGTGATCCACTACAACCTGCCCAAGAATATAGAAAGCTACTACCAGGAAATCGGCCGGGCCGGGCGGGACGGAGCAGCGGCGGATACGCTGCTCTTCTACAGCTACAACGATGTCTCCCTCATGGAAGATATCCTGAAGCAAAACGAAAGCGATCAGCTCGATATCAAGCTGGCCAAGCTCGACCGCATGCGGCAGTTTGCAGAAGCAGTAGGCTGCCGGCGGCGTATCCTGCTGAGCTACTTCGGGGAAGACGCACAGGAAGACTGCGGCAATTGCGATATCTGCCGCAACCCGCCCAAAACCATCGACGGTACAGAAATCGCCCAGAAGGCCCTCTCTGCCATTTACCGTTTACGCCAAAAAGCAGGTATGAGCCTGCTGATTGACGTTTTGCGCGGCAGCGGCAAAAAGGAAATATTTGAGCGCGGCTACCAGCATATCAAAACCTACGGAGCGGGGCGTGATATTCCGTATCTGGAATGGCAGCACTACCTCCTCCAATTGCTCAACTACGGCTACATTGAAATTGCCCACGATGACCACAACGTTGTCCGGCTGATGCCTTCCAGCCAACGCGTGCTTTTTGAAGGAGAGCAAGTGCCCCTTGTGCGGTTTGCTACTCTGAAGGAACGGCAGCAGACAGAAAAAGATAAAGCTAAAACCGCCAAAGTGGAGCGGGAGGGCGTCCGCGATGAGCTGTTTGAAAAGCTTCGCCAACTGCGTAAACAGCTTTCGCAGGAACGGGGGGTACCGCCTTATATCATCTTTAACGATAAAACGCTGGAGGAAATGGCGGCTACCCGGCCGATGACCGACGAGGACATGAAGCGGGTTTCCGGAGTAGGGGAGCGGAAGCTGCACCTTTACGGCAGCTACTTTATTGATGCCATCATCGAGCACGTCGGGCCGG
>CAJXXJ010000589.1 GCA_913062745.1 uncultured Phaeodactylibacter sp. | reverse complement strand
ATAGCCCGTTCTTTTTCTTCGATCAGTGCGGCGGCAGTGAGGCCGATGATCAGGGTTTCGTGGTTGGGGTTGCCTGCGTTTTCGCGTATGAACTCGGTGGCTTCCACCCCGTCCATTTTCGGCATGTGGATATCCATCAGGATGAAGTCGTAATGCTCCTTGGTGCTCTTGTGGATGGCTTCCTCCCCGTCCCTGGCCAGGTCATACTCGCAGGACCAGTTGGCGAGGATGTGGCCGATGAGCTTTTGGTTCATTGTATTATCCTCTGCCACAAGCGCTTTGACATCACGGAACAGAGCAGCGTCGACTACCATGCTGCCATCCGCTATCCTGCCGCCCTCATCCTTTTTGTCGCTACGCCCAAAACTGAGGATAAATTCAAAGAGGGTGCCTTTGCCCTCTTCGCTTTCCACCCGCATTTCACCACCCTGCAGCACAATCAGCTGTTTGACAATAGCCAGGCCGAGGCCGGTACCCCCAAACTCTTTGGTGATTTTGGCATCCGCTTGTTTGAAATTTTCAAAAACGAGCTCAATCTTCTCTTTGGCAATCCCGATGCCGGTGTCTGAGACATAGAAGCGTACAGTATACTCCCGCTCTGACTCTTCCATCAGCTCCGCCCCGAAGCTGATGCTGCCCCGCATGGTGAATTTGGAAGCATTGCCGAGTAGGTTGTTGAGAATCTGGCTCAGGCGGGTGGCATCACCAATGAGCAGGTGGCTGAGGCGTTCGTCAATCTCCATGCCCACGCTTACAGGCTTGTCTTTGGCTTTAAACTGAAAGGTGCGCTCCAGCCCCATCATGAGTTGCCGCAGGCTGAACGGGAAGTTATCGAAGGTCACCTCTCCGGCTTCTATTTTAGAAAGGTCCAGTATATTATCGATTAGGGAAAGCAGGCTGTCAGCAGAAAACCGCAGGGCGCTCAGGTAATCCATCTGCACTTCAGTGGGATTGGTATTTTCCAGCAGATGCGCCATACCGACTACGGCGTTCATTGGAGTACGGATTTCGTGGCTCATATTGGCCAGGAACTGCTGCTCGACCTGCCTTGCACGCTCAGCGCGCGCTTTAGCCTGCATGAGCTTTTCTTCCAGTTGTTTGCGGTTAGTTATGTCATAGTGTATACCCAGAGAGCCCGTTATTTCGCCACAGCGGTCGTATATGGGCGTGCCGCTCACCAGCACCCATATTCGTTCTCCGTCTTTTCGCTGCAACTGCAGCTCGTAAACCTCGCTGATGCCGTCGAGCCGGCTTTGGACCTGCTGACTGATGATGGGGTGGTAATCTTCCGGTAAAAAGACTTCTTCCGGCAGATACCCCTTTAGCTCTTCCGGTTCGTAGCCGAGCATTTCTGCAAAGCGGTCGTATGCTTTTACAATCCGGCCCGTCCGGTCTACTTCCAGTAAACCCAATTCCATGTTTTCAATAATGCCCCGATACTTTTCCTCGCTTTTACGCAGGGCTTCTTCAGCAAGGTGCTGCTGTGTGATATCCCGGACGATATCCCGGGAGCCGATCATTACGCCTTCCTGATTGAGGATGGCATTGGAATTTACCTCCACGTAGCGGATTTGGCCGGTAAGCGTGATGATACGCCCCTGATACCCGCTGTAGTAACCATCCGTTTTCAGCTTTTTGAGATAGCGCCGGGAGCGTTCCTGATCCTGTGGGTGTACCAGGGCGGAGATATGTATACGTGGGTTGCCGTGCTCCGGATATCCAATCATTCTGCGGGCAGATTGATTGAGGGAGGTAATGTTGCCCTGCTGATCGGTAATAATGAGCGCATCGTACATCCGCTCAAAAAGGTCTTCGTACTTGCTCGCGCTCTGCTCCAGCTGCTCCTGCAGTACGCTGCTGCGGCGGTGCTCTTCCCGAAAGTGCTCATGCACCATACAAGCATCAATGGATAATCCAAACTTGATGATGATGCGGTGAAGCTGATCCAGAAAATCAGTAGTGTATGAGGATAGGCTGTTGCCGTAAATTTTCAAGAACCCAAATCCGCGAAAGCTAAATACAATGGCTTCGCCGGCTTCCACGGGATACTCTGGCATTACCTCTTCCGGCGCATGTTGCGGAAGCACAAATTTCTGATAGCCGGACTGATTAAGCGTAGCGGGCAGCAGTTGATTATCTTCTACGTAGGTGCGTCCGCCGAGGGCAGGTGGATTGGCATAACTAAGCTGATAGCCACCGGAGGGCTTCCGGTGCCATACACTGGCAAAGTCGACGTCCATCCATTGCAAAAGCGCCTTTAGAAAGCTGTTGGCACCGGCCTCCGCGTCCAGAGCGTCTCCTATAGCCAGGGAGAGTTCAAGTAATATTTGTTCTGTTTTTGTTTCGTGCATATTTGTTGGGGAATCTACGCTTCTTGTTTTTCTTCCTTAAGCATACGGTAGATTGTCGATTTGCCAATATCGAGTTTTTCGGCTACCAGCAATACGTCATTATCGTATTTTTTTAGAAAGTGGTGTACAACTAAGCGTTTATACTGCTCCAGCGTAAGCTCTTTCGTCAGGAAGTTTTCTTCCTTCTGAATGCTTTTGAACTGTATATCATCCGCACAGATAGTGCCTTCGTCAGCCATTACAGCTGCCAGCTCTATCGTTGCCCTCAGTTCCCGGACATTGCCGGGGAAAGGGTAGTTCAACAGTTTCGTTTTTGCTTCTTTGGACAGGATTAAGGGAGAGATTTCATTATCTTTTACGAATTCTCTCAGAAAATGTTCGGCTAAAAGTATAATATCCTTACCGCGCTCCCGAAGTGGCGGCAAATCGATTGTCAGCCCCAGCAGGCGGTAGTACAGGTCTTCGCGAAAACGGCCGGCTTTGACTTCTTCCCCCAGGTCCTTATGCGTAGCAATGAGGATGCGGGCGTTGTAGGACTTAGGCGTTTCGCCGCCCACGCGGGTGAATTCGCGTTCCTGAAGGGCGCGCAGCAGCTTAGCCTGCAGGTTGAGGTCCAGTTCGGCAATTTCGTCCAGGAAGAGCGTCCCGCCGTCGGACAATTCAAATTTGCCGCGTTTCCGGGCCAGCGCGCCGGTAAACGCGCCTTTCTCATACCCAAACAGCTCACTTTCCAGCAGGTCCTTCGGTATTGCACTCATATTTACAGCTACGAAGGGGCCCTCGCGGCGCTGAGAATTGTAGTGTATACTTTTGGCTACCACTTCTTTGCCTGTTCCGGTTTCACCGTGGATAGACACCGTGATATCCGTGCGCACTGCTTTTTCCATCAGGCGAAATATGCGCTGCATGGCGGCGCTCGAGCCAATGATAGACCGGTTGAAATCGTAGCGGGCAGCTACTTCCTTTTTGAGTTCATCCACCTCTGCCTGCAGCTGCATG
>CAJXXJ010000588.1 GCA_913062745.1 uncultured Phaeodactylibacter sp. | reverse complement strand
GCCGGCAGCAGGGCATGCCAGTCGATGCCCGGCAACAGCAGGCCGAGCAGCAGACTACCCAGCAAGTAAGCCCGGTTGTGCGCAAAAAAAGTAGTGCGCTGCAGTAGCGCCTGATACAGGAGATAAAACAGGCCCCAGGAAAGCGTCAGGTACAGTAAGTAGGTCAGCATAACAGCTTGTTTTCTGGTTTAATCAATCGCATATCCGGCCAGTACTTTATTCTTCCTCTTCCAGCCGTTCCACCAGCTCGTTCAGCTCCCGCAGGCTGAGGTCCTCTTCCTTGACTAAAAAGGACACGAGCCGGTCCATTGAGCCCTCGAAGTAGTCGCGCACCAGCTTCTGCACCGATTGGCGGCTGTACGCTTCTTTGCTTATCCTCGGCTCATAGACAAAGGTGCGGCCGTAGGCTTTATGTTTCAAAAACCCCTTTTTGTCATCCAGTATCCGGACCATCGTGGAGACCGTGCTATGCGGAGGCTTTTTCATTCCCATTTGCTCCACCATATATTCCCGGATATCGCTCACCGTACAGGGAGCAATTTCCCAGATGATCTGCATAATCTCCTCTTCTGCTTTTGTCAGTTTCTTCATGTGCTTTATTTAAGAAGTCATGCTTCAAAAGTATAACGTACTTTTTAGTTAAGCAACTAATCTCTCGAAATTCAACTAAAAAATACGTTACAAGACTAAATACACCGACGAAGATGCACGCTACCGCTTTTTTGGTGTATGGCCTGTCATCTTTTTCAGGAAAGTTGTACCTTTGAATAAACCCTGACCACAGCACTAACCCCGGATTAGGCAATGACAAAGTTTTTTCATTGCTCCCACACTATGTACTCCACTGAGAAGGAGATAAGGTTTCCAGTCAATCATCCAACCACTCTTTGGGCATAATGCCCGGGACAGCCGTTGGCCTGTAGTGAAAATCTTTTGCACACTTACCCGGATGCTGCGGGCCTGTTGGCTTGCAAGGCATTCCTGATGTATTGACTTGAGATAACCCAAAAACAAAAACCCAATGTTTGCTATCTTTCTCAGCTTTCTGACTGCCTTTACGCTTACCTATGTGGCGACCCCTCACATCATCACAATTGCACGGGAACGCAACCTGTGTGTAGAACCAGATGAGCGCAGTTCGCACACCATCAGCACTCCTGCCTTAGGCGGTATCGGGATTTTCTCGGCAGCGGTATTCTCCATTGTAATGTGGACGCCCTTCAGCGAATTCGCCAATCTGCAGTACATTCTTTGCGCCTTTATCATTGTTTTTTTGATGGGCGTCAAGGACGACTTTTCCCCGCTCAACCCGGTCAATAAAATTTTTGGGCAGGCTTTGGCTGCCGGTATTCTGGTGTTCAAGTCCGATGTCATGCTGAGTGGGTTTTACGGAATTGGCTACGTTCACGAAATCCCATTCCTGCCATTGCCGGTATGGACGGGGGTGACGATCTTCATCATGCTGGTCATTATCAATGCCTTTAATTTGATTGACGGCATCAACGGCCTGGCAGGTAGTGTCGGCACCTTAATTGCCGGAACCCTCGGCTGTTGGTTTTTCTGGGCGGGCCGCATTGAGCTTGCGGTAGTCTCTTTTTCTATTGTAGGTGCGGTGCTGGCGTTTCTGAAATACAACTACACCCCTGCCAAAATTTTTATGGGAGATTCCGGCTCCCTTCTGCTTGGGACAGCCTGTGCCATCCTCATTATTCAGTTTATCGATATGAACTACGCGATGGATGCAGCAGACCCCAGGCGGGTGGAAGGCGTGCCGGCGGTAGCAGTGGGGATTATGATCATCCCGCTTTATGACACGATGCGGGTTTTCACCACCCGTATCCTGAGGCGGCAGTCCCCCTTCAGCGGCGACCGGCGCCACATCCATCACCTGCTCATCGATTATGGTTTCTCTCACATGCAAAGCACCGGAATTTTGGTTGCTGTCAATACCCTCTTTATCTTGTTTGCTTTTACACTGAACGCCTATCTGGACGTTCACCTGCTGCTGGCCCTGCTGTTGGGCATGGCTACGCTGCTGTCCTACCTCCTGCACCGGGGCGTCATACAGCGCAGGCAGAAAAAGCTGGCATAGCAAAGCGTATGGTTTCTGTATTTTGGGTATTTGTGGGCGGAGGTCTGGGCAGCCTGTGCCGCTACGGAATTGCCCGGCTAATCAGCCCGATAGCCGGTGGCTTCCCCTACGCTACGCTGATTGCCAACGTGCTTAGCTGCATTCTGCTGGGTTACCTCGTTGGGCTGAGCGTGCGGGGGCAAATGGCGGGTGCGTACAAACTGTTTTTGATGACCGGCTTCTGCGGGGGCTTTTCCACTTTCTCCACCTTCAGCAACGAAAGTTACAGCTTGCTGCAGAGCGGGCAGTATGCAATGGCCGTTGCCAACATCGGCGGCAGTATCCTGCTAGGCCTCGTTTGTATCTACATCGGGCTGCGGCTCTCCGTCTGAGGCAGGGCGCAGGGCACGCCTGGCGCTGAGGTCTACATTGACGAGCAGCATCAGGCAGATGAAAAAGAAAGGGCCCACCTTGTCCGTTTCGATCAGGTCATTGATGATCTGCAGCACCAAAATAATAATCAGGCAGAGCGCCGCCGTCATCGCGATGTGCGCGTCCCGGCGGCTGGGCGCATTGTGGTAGATATCTTCGGCACGTATCAGCGCATAGAAGCACAACAGCAGAAAAATCAGTAAGCCGGGCAGCCCCTGCTCTACCGCGATCATCAGATAGTAGTTATGTATGCCGGACTGCTCCGGGTTGTCACTCACATAGGTGGTGAAGCTGGTGACCGTATACGTCTTATAAAAAAAATAAAAATTCCCCGGCCCAAACCCAAAGAGCGGCTCCGTAGCCAGCATATTGAAGCCGGCTACCCAACGGTACAGCCGTTCCATCGTGGAAATATCCTCCATCTGGTAAGTGGCCTCCAGCAGGTTATTGAAATCCTGATGAGACACCGTCGTCTCATAGTTGGGCGCATAATCCAGGTAGCGGTTATCAGCAATCATGTAAACCAGGCCCGCTATTGCCCCGGCTACTGCCAGCCCGATGGCCAGGCGGGTCAGCCGCCAGCGGATGATGTAGTAAGCGCCGATAGCAGCCACTACTGCTACATAAGCCGCCCGCGTGTAGGAAAGCTGTATGGCGACTAAGAATACGGGCAGGCACAGCCACAGGAAACGCCGCTGCCAGCTCCCTTTGGGATACCACAACCTCACAAACCACAGAAATGGCAGGAACAGCACCACCAGGGCAGCATAGGTCACGTGGTTGCGGTAGAACGGGTCAAGCACAAAGTGAATGTCTGCAAAGGAGAAACCGACCATCGCATGCCGGATAGT
>CAJXXJ010000587.1 GCA_913062745.1 uncultured Phaeodactylibacter sp. | reverse complement strand
AGTCCGGTAAAGTAAAAATTGACGGAGTAGCGATGAAGCCTTCCTACCAACTGCAGTGCGGTGAAGTAGTGGAGGTGCGCAAAAACGGTTTCAATTTTGAATTCAAGGTGCTTGACCTGATACAGAAGAGGGTAGGGGCGCCCATAGCGCAAAAGTGCTACGAAGACCTGACGCCGGAAGAAGAGCTGAATAAGTACAACGACTGGTACGTGGGCAAAAAAGGCACCGAAAAACGTGAGAAAGGAGCTGGCCGGCCCACCAAGAAAGAACGCCGTGAAATCGAGCGCTTCAAGCGAAACAAATTCTGAAAAAAGAAAAGAGCTGACTACAGTTGCCCGTAGCCAGCTCAGCCCTAACCAAATTAAAACCAGGTATTACCAGATAAAATTGTAGCCAATTTCAAAGTAGTGTATGCTTCTTAGTACAGGCGCTCATTTGCCGTCTGCACGTTTTTTCTAGTCCCGCTTTTTCAGCCATTCTGCGATTGCAGGAGTCAGCAGCTTCTGGGAGCGCCCACCTACGAACACACCGATGTGCCCGCCCGGGAACTCCATTAACTCTTTATCTTTAGATCCGATCTCGTCGTTAATCGGCTTGGTGGTAGCCGGTGGTACGATATGGTCGTCCTTGGCATAAATCGTCAGTGCCGGCATTTTGATATTTTTCAGGTTGACGCTGTGTCCGCCCAGCTCAAATTCTCCTTTGATGAGCTTGTTGTGCTGATACATGTCCTTGATAAAGCGGCGGTAGGTCTCACCCGCCTGCGCCGGGCTGTCGGCCACCCAGTGCTCCATGCGCAGGAAATTCATCAGCCGGCCTTTATCTGCCATCGTTTTGGGCAGTGCCATGTACTTGCGGGTCTTGTTCATCGGCTTGAGCAGGTCGAAGCCGGTATTCAGGAAGTCGCCCGGGATAATGCCGCCGAAGCCATCCACGATAGCATCCACATCCATGTCTTTTGCCCATTTGAAAAGCAAGCCTTCTTCGTTGTCAAAGTCGATTGGCGTCACCAGCGTGACCAGGTTCTTGATTTTTTCCGGGAAGATAGAGGAGTAAATCAGGCTGAAGGTGCCGCCCTGACAAACGCCCAGCAAATTCACTTTTGGGAGGTTGTGCGCGCTGCGGATGTAATCTACGGCATCGTTGAGGTTGCCGAGGATGTAGTCCTCCATGCTTTTGTACCGGTCTACTTTAGTAGGGTAGCCCCAGTCGATGAGGTATACGTCCATGCCCTCGCTCAGCAGTTTGCGGATAAAGCTGCGGTTGGGCTGCAGGTCCATCATTTCCCAGCGGTTGACCAGGGCGTAAGAGACCAGCACCGGGGTTTTAGCTACAGATTCGGTGTCCCGCTCAAAGCGGTAGAGCTTCACCTTTCCGTCTTCCCAAACCACCTCGCGCGGAGCGGTAGCGATATCCACATCCTTTACGGCGCCGATGTTGCGCATGGCATCGGATACGGTATCGACTTGTTCCAGCATCTGGTCGCTGATGTTTTGCGTATTATTCGTTGTCATTTCTTTCAATTTAAATCTGGTTAATCTGATCCTGGTTAAAATATCCCGGTGCCCCGCTCAGCGCGCGGCACCGGGAATGCGATCCACGTTTTACATCAAGCTTTTTGCTTGTTTTGCCCAGCTGTCGCGCTTGGCGCGGCCCTGAAAGGCACCGAGCAGTTCATCGATAAGGTCGTACTCTGTGCTGCCCATTTTGCTGACTTGCCTGAAGGTGTAGATGCCGAGGTCGTTAAGCATGTTCTCCAACTTAGGGCCAATGCCCTTTATTTGCTTCAGGTCGTCCGCATCAGAGGCAGAAGCGGAGCCGATTTTATCCATTAGTTTTTTTTTAGAAGAGCTGGTGGTTTCGGCTGCAGCCGGTTTTTCAACTGCCGGTTTGCCACCCATCAGCAGGCCCTTCTCCAGTTCCGCAAGGCGTTGCTCCAGGCTGCGCACTTTTTTGCGCAGGGAGCTGGTTTCCTTAGCGATGTCGTCGCCCTCGCTGTGCGTCAGAAAAGGCAGGTCTGCGTACATCAGTTCAGTTACGCGCTTGCTCTGCAGGTTCATCTGCGTGCCAAGGGCGGATACTTCGCTCTGCAGCCTGGAGTATTCATCAGAGTGCAGCACTTCGAGCAGCGCTTCCTCCAGCTTGTTGACGTAGTGTTGGAAGAATGCCTGGAAGTCCGGCATTTCCTGCTCCTTTTTGAACTGCTCTGCGTACTCGCGCAGGGTGTCCGGCAGGGCAAACTGCCCGGCTTCGTATACCTTGCTCTGCATCTCCGCAGACTTCAGGATGAAAGCGATGTACTGGAACTGAATATCCTGCATCAGCTTGGCAATTTCCGTTTCGCGGCCCTGTGCGGCGATATTGTTAAACGGGGCGAGCTGATCCTTCAGGCGGTTGCTCAGTTCAGAAGCCATCTCGAAGAACGGTACAGAATTACCGCTCATGAACTGCTCCATCTTTTCTTTCCAGGTATCGCTTACGGAGCTCCAGTCGCCGCCGGAGTTTTTGGCGAAAGCCATGTACTTTTCAAACCACTTGTTGACGTTTTCCACGATTTCGCTGGTGTTGCCAACCGGGCGGAAGCCCATCATCTGATTAATCAGCTTTTGGTAGGCATCAGCGCTGAAGTATTTCTCGACCATGGAGGTGTCGTAGAGGTCGTTGCGGATCAGGCGCTGCATCGGTTCCCAGTACCGGGAGAGGAAGTTGTAGGTCTCGAGGTAGTTGGTGTAGTGAGGGCGCATATTAAAGGGCATCTTGTCCATCACCTGCGCATTCATCCAACTGCTGCCGTCTTCCATCCACTTTTTCCAGTGGCCCATGCCATCGGTGAAGTACTGTGTGGGGTTGGAGAAGCCGCTCATATTCATACCGGGCATCTGCATACCCATTTTGCCGGCGTTTTCCCGGAAGAAGTCAGCCCATTTCTGGGTGAACTCGGTCTGCATCTGCATGTATTTTTGCATATGCTCCGGTGCTTTTTCCATAGCGTGCTGCGGGTCGGTCTTCAGCGCTTCCTGAAAGAAAGCCTGCTGCTTGTTGTACCAGTCCTGCATCAGCTCCTGGCTGGCTTCTGCGGGAGAAGCGCTGGGCTTGAAGGATTTGGTCATCTGTTCCGATACGTTGGACCAGAAATCCATGATTTTCTTTTGCCCTTCTATGATGTTATCAAATTGGTTATTCATGATGGATGCCTTTATAGTGGTAATAATCTGGAGGAAAAGTGGTTGGGAAAGCCGGGAGGTGCCGGTAAGCGGGCCTCCCGTGCTTTGCGGCTCTTATTTAGGCGAAGTATTCCTGAACAACCTTGGTGTTAGCCGTGGTGGTGTCGTACATTGCCTTCATAGAATTCTGGT
>CAJXXJ010000586.1 GCA_913062745.1 uncultured Phaeodactylibacter sp. | reverse complement strand
TTCCCAGCCATATCCGCTACTCGATGCGTATGGCGACTGTTTTGATATTCCTGATTACCCTCTTCGGGGCGATACTCATGTACTACCGGGAGGGGATTTAGGAAGGTATAAACTTCTGTATCCTGCCTTTTTCACCTACTTTTGCGCAGAAAATAAATCACAGGCAAATGCTCAAAATCGGCGTCCTCGGCACGGGGCATCTCGGAAAAATCCACCTGAAGTGCATACAGCTGGCTTCAGAAACTTACGAACTGATTGGCTTCTATGACCCCGACGATGAAGCAGCGCAAAAGGCTGTGGAGGACTACGGCGTACGCCGCTGGGAAGACTTATCTGCGCTCATTGCCGAAGCCGATGTGATCGATATCGTAACGCCAACGGTTACCCACTTTGAGCTGGCCAAACAGGTGATGCACGCCGGCAAGCACCTCTTCATTGAAAAGCCTCTGACCAATACCCTCGAAGAAGCCCGTGAGCTGCTGGAGCTGGCCCGGGAGAAGCAGGTGAAAGTGCAGGTCGGGCACGTAGAACGCTTCAACCCTGCTTTGCTGGCATTGGGGGAAACCCCGCTCGACCCTATGTTTATTGAAGCACACCGGCTGGCCGTATTTAATCCGCGCGGTACGGATGTGTCCGTGATCCTGGACCTTATGATTCATGATCTCGACATTATTCAGAGCCTGGTGCGGGCACCGGTCAGGCATATTAGTGCAAGCGGTGTGCCGGTGGTGAGCGACACCGCCGACATCTGCAATGCCCGGGTCGAATTTGAAAACGGCGCGGTGGCCAACCTTACGGCCAGCCGTATCTCCATGAAGCAAATGCGTAAACTGAGGCTCTTCCAGAAGGATGCCTACATCAGCCTCGATTTTTTGGAGAAAGAAGCACAGGTCGTCCGCCTCTTTGATATGGACAGCGACCCGAGTCAGCTGCCTTCCGACAACCTGATGGAGCTGGAGACGCAGAACGGCCGCCGCTACATCCATATGGATATGCCGGAGACAGAGCCGGTGAATGCCATCAAAATGGAACTGGAAAAATTTGCCGAGAGCATAAAAGAAGACCGCCGCCCCATTGTGAGCATTGAGGACGGCTTCCGTGCACTCGAGCTGGCGCACCGTATCATGGAGCAAATTGAAGCCCGCCGGGCTGCCCTGCGCGCAAGCAGTAAGGGTTAGGCCGGGTTTTGGTGTCTACTGACTGAGGAGAGCGACTTTACCTAAATTGAAAAGAAGGAAGCTATGAAACGTATTCGCGTGTTTTTTTCGGCCTTAGCCGCGATACTGCTGCTGGCAGGCTGCGATATCATCAACCCGGAAGAACAAATCCCTGCCTACATCTATATCCCGGAGGTAGAAGTGAGTGCGAATGCCGGGGAAGGTACGGCTTCCGCAAATATCACCGAAGTATGGGTAACCGTAAATGGCTCCTTTCTGGGGGCGTACCCTATTCCGGCTACCGTCCCCATCCTGGAAGAAGGGGTGACGGATATTGCCATTCAGGCCGGCGTGAAGGATAACGGCCTGGGCAACCGCCCGGAGATTTACCCCTTTCTGGAAGCTTTCCGGGAGGATATCGAACTGGGCCCGAACGAGGTGGACACGCTTCGCCCGGTTTTCAACTACCTGAATACAGTAAACTTTGCACTGGTAGAAGGCTTTGAAGTTCTGCCCCATAGCTTTCAGGATGTCCGCGCCGGCCTGGAGAGTCAGGTTGGGGTAGTGCAGGAGGGAGCCTTCGAGGGCGGCAGCTCTCTGCGTATTGATATGGATGCAAGCAATTTCTTTGTAGAGGTGGCCACGGCAGAGCGCTTTCCGCAAATTGTGAGCAACAACAGCGCCCGCGTTTATCTGGAGGTGAATTACAAATCAGATGTCCCGGCCCTTTTTGGCCTGATCGGCTATGATGCAGCCGGTATGCCCTTGCCGGGCGGTGCGCAGTACGAAGCTGGCTTCCGCCCCACTGCCGAGTGGAAAAAAATCTATTTCAACCTTTCGCTGCTCGCTATTGAGATGAGAGGGGAGGAGTACCAGATTGTGCTGCAGTCTGCTATTCCGCTGGAAAACGGAACGCCTTCGCTTTCCGAAGCAAGTATTTGGCTGGACAACATCAAACTACTGCACTTCTAAGGCATGCAAGGAAGTACGACGAGCCGGCGCCGGCGGCATACGCTGGCCTACCAGATTGCTGATTTTTTTACAGCTATGCTTTCGTGGGGCTGCTTCTTCGTCTATCGCAAAAACCTGGAAGGCCCGCTGTACTGGCCGGAGTTGTTTCAGGATACTAACTTCTGGTACGGCGTATTCGTGATTCCTACCGGCTGGATTTTGTTCTACTCTATCTTTGACCGCTACAGCGATATTTACCGGCTTTCCCGCCTGGCTACTTTGGCGCGTACGTTCTTTCTAAGCTTCCTTGGGGTGACCTTTCTGTTTTTCACACTCATTCTGGATGATTTCGTCACGAACTACACCACTTTCCGCTCTTCTTTTCTGGTCCTGTTCAGCCTGCATTTTCTGTTGACGGCTACCGTGCGTATGGTGCTGCTCACCCGGGCCAGTCATCGCATCAAGCGCGGCGCGATAACTTACAATACGCTGCTCATCGGTGCCAACAAGAATGCTTTGGAGCTTTACGAAGAGATCAGCAGCCGTAAAAAAGGCCTGGGGTACCGCTTCATCGGCTTTCTGGAGGTAAACGGTGGAGATGAAAACGTACTGGAAGCGCATCTGCCCAGATTGGGAGGGGTAGAAGAACTGAGCGGTGTGATCAGCCGGCACGAGATAGAAGAGGTGATCATCGCTATAGAAACATCAGAGCACAACCGGCTGCGGGAAATCCTGAATGTCCTTTTCGACTTTGACGAACAAGTGCTGGTCAAGATCATCCCCGATATGTACGACATCATGCTGGGTACCGTCAAAATGAACCACGTCTACGGTGCCGTGCTCATTGAAATCGAACAGGGGCTGATGCCCAAATGGCAGCGCCTGGTGAAACGGCTTATTGACCTCGTTGCTTCCGCGCTCATGCTGGTGCTTTTGTCTCCGCTCTATGCCTACATCATGCTTCGGGTGCGCTTGTCTTCCCCCGGGCCCATCTTCTTCAGGCAGCAGCGCATCGGGCTGAATGGACAGCCATTCTGGATTTATAAATTCCGCTCCATGTGGGTGGATGCAGAAAAAGACGGCCCCCGGCTGAGCCACGACGGTGACAACCGGTGTACGCCCTGGGGAGCGGTGATGCGCAAGTGGCGCCTCGATGAGCTGCCGCAGTTCTGGAATGTCCTCAAAGGCGATATGTCGCTCGTGGGGCCCCGCCCGGAGCGGCAGGACTATATCGATCTGATTATGGCAGAAG
>CAJXXJ010000585.1 GCA_913062745.1 uncultured Phaeodactylibacter sp. | reverse complement strand
GCAGACCAGATAGGGGCCGCCCGAAGCGTACGTATGCACCGGCTCGGCTTCAACGGAAATTTGCCCGTCGCCAAAATCCCATACATAGGTCTCTACTTCGTCTTCGGTCTCATCTTCAAAGAAAATGGTTGCCCCCTCGGCGGTGTAGGAAAACTGCGGCTCCGGTGGGGAACAGACCAGGCTGATGGTTTGGCAGTACTGCGTATTGCCGCATTCGTTGCTGACCGTGAGGCATACCTCGTAGTCTCCCGGAAGCTCGTACTCGTGCTCCGGGTCAGCCTGCGTAGAGGTGGCCCCATCACCGAAAGTCCAGAACCAGGCCACCGGGTCAAGCGCGGAATCGTCCTCAAAAGCAACCGTAAGTTCTTCTGCCTCAAAGTTGAAAGCAGCCTGCGGTGGCGTGCAGCTGGCGGCGACAAGTTCGCAGCGCTGCGTGGAGCCGCACACACTGCTGACGACCAGGCAAACCAGATAATCGCCGGGGCTGTCGTAGGTATGCTGTGGATTTTGTTCATTGGAGCTGTTCCCATCCCCAAAATTCCACGTCCAGCTCTGCGGATTATTTGCCGACAGGTCGGTGAAGAACAGCGTCAGCTCGTCCGACTCCGTGCTGAACAGAGCCTGTGGCGCCATACAATTGACGGATACCATCTGACAAGTGGTAGAACTGCCGCAGATGCTGCTGGCCTGCAGGCAAACTTCGTATTCGCCCGGCTCGCTGTAAGTGTGCACCGGATTTTGCTCGGCAGAGGTGCTGCCATCTCCGAAATCCCACAGCCATTCGCCGGGCCCGTTTTCCGATACATCGGTAAAGCTGAGCTGCAGCTGTGCAGCTTCCACGGTAAATTCAGCTTCCGGCGCAGCGCAGCTTACCGTTACAGCTGAGCAGGCTTGCGTGCTTCCGCAAACGGAACTTACCTGCAGGCATACCGTGTAAGTGTCGGGCTCGTCGTATTCGTGTACAGGGTTGGGCTCCACCGAGCTGCTGCCATCCCCGAAGGTCCACAACCACTCCGCGGTGCCTGCTCCGCTTTGGTCCGTAAAGCTCACCTGCAGCTCTTGTTTGGCAAAACCAAACGCTGCCTGCGGTGCCGGGCAACTTACGCTGACAAATTGGCAACGCTGCCCGCTGCCGCACACGCTGCTCGCCAGCAGGCAGACGGTATAATCCCCGGGCTGATCAAAGGTATGTACCGGGTTCTGCAGGCTGCTGCCATTGCCATCGCCGAAGGACCAGGACCAGGAGGACGGCGAGTTCAGAGAAGTATCCTGCAAGCTCACCGTCAGGCCATCCTGTTCCAGCAGGAATCCTGTTTCCGGCTCCGGGCAGGTAATGGCCAGCATTTCGCATTGCTGTGTGGAGCCGCATACGCTGGTGACGGTCAGGCATACCTCGTAAGTACCCGGGTTGCCGTAAGTGTGGCTGGGGTTCTGTTGGGTGGAAGCATTGCCATCGCCGAAGGTCCATTGCCACTGCAGCGGGTTATTCGTACTGTTATCCGTAAAGGAAGCACTCAGAAGGTTGGCTTCCGCCGAAAAAGCCGCCTGTGGTGCTGCACAGCCGACGGTTTCCTGCTGGCAGAACTCATCCTGGTCGCCGCAAGCGTTGGAGACCTGCAGGCATACCGTGTAAGTGCCCGGGTTGCTGAAGCTATACTGCGGGTTTTCCTCGAAGCTGCTGCCGCCGTCGCCAAAGTCCCAGAACCAGGCTACCGTATTGTCGGCTGAAGTGGAGGTAAACTGGTAGCTCAGCCCGCTGGCCGTTGAGGAATAACCAGCAACCGGCGCTGCGCACAGGGCTTCCACCTCGCGGCAGGCTTCGCTTTCTCCGCAGACGCTGCTCGCTTGCAGGCAAACGGTGTAGGTACCCGGTGCCGGAAGATCGTACACCAGCACGCTGTCAAAGCCAGCCGCTGCTCCGTCTACCTGCCAGGCCCACTGCGTGGGAGAAAACCGGGAGGTGTCAGTAAAAGTGCCGGTCAGCGCTTCGATTTGGTACTCAAACCCAGCCTCAGGTTGCTGGCAACTGACCGTGACCTGCTCACAGTAAACGGCTGAGCCACAAACGTTGCTGGCTTGCAGGCAGACTTCATAGGTACCGGGCATAGCAAAAAGGTATGCAGGGCTTTCGCCCAAAAGGGTGTCCTGCCCCTCCACCACCCAGAACAGGCTGTCGTAGGCCCCGTCTGTTGTATTTTGAAAATTGGCCAGCAGGCTGCTGGACTCCCAAACAAAGCCCGGCCCGGGCGGCGCACAGCTCACGGTAACCGCCGTGCAGCTGGTATCGCTTCCGCAAACGCTGCTCACGCCCAGACATACGAGGTAGGTGCCGGGGGCATCGTAGACGTGCATAGGGCTGCTTTCCACGGAAGTGGCCCCGTCTCCAAAATCCCAGGACCAGGAATCAGGCTCGTTGCTGCTCGTATCGGCAAACAGGACGCTTAGCCCGTTATCAAAAGCCAGAAATTCAGCTTCCGGAGGGGTACAGGAAACATTCAGTGTCTCACAGAACTGCCCGCCGCCGCATACCCCGTTGATGGTTAGGCAGACCTCGTAAGCACCGGGCTCCTCGAAGGTGTGTTCCGGGTTCTGCAGGCCGGAGACACTGCCGTCTCCAAAATTCCAGGTCCAGCTCGTAGTGCCGGAGCTGGAAAAGTCGGTAAACTGCACCGTCAGCCCGTCCTCGCTGTAGTCAAAAGCGGTGGTGACCTGGCTGCAGGCTACCTCCACAAATTTGCAGATCGCTGCCGTACCGCAGTCGCTGCCTACGGTCAGGCAGACAAAGTATACGCCGGGCTCATCAAACCCAAAGTCAGGGTCTTGCTCATTGGATATGCCCTCGTCGCCAAACTCCCATAGCCAGGAAGTCGGATTGCCGAAAGAAAAATCGCTGAAGCTGACATCAAGCCCGTCTGTTTCAAAATTGAAGTTAGGCTCCAACACCGGGCACAGCACCGGCACTTCTTCGCAGTAAGTCGTAGAGCCGCAGCTGCCCTGCGTAGTCAGGCATACCGTATAATTGCCTACCTCAGGAAAGGTGTGCATCGGCAACGCGCCGGCGGGCAAGGTATCGATAGTGCCGTCGCCGTAATCCCATAGCAGGGTATCTGTGCCCAGGTCGACCTGCGGCGTAAACTGCAGCGTCAGGCCCTCTTCTTCGTAGGTAAAGGAAGCCTGTGGCAGACAGTACTGCCCTTCAATGACGAGATAAGTGGTATCCGGGGCCGGGTTTTCCAAAAGGTCGATGCTGCCGTTGGGCCAGCGGATGATCATGCTGTCAATGCTGCTGGCATCCCCGAGCCCGAAGTGGGCAAACAAAGAGCTGTTGATGCCCAGGCTTTCGCCGGAACGAATTTCTCTGGCC
>CAJXXJ010000584.1 GCA_913062745.1 uncultured Phaeodactylibacter sp. | reverse complement strand
CCTGCTCACCGTCAACGAAAATGCCCTGGAGCAGCGGGAAGCACTGCCGGAAAACCTGGACGTGAGCAACGCCTACTTTGGGCTGGAATACGCGATGCAGCAGCTCGACTACCGCCTTAACCCACGCAAAGGCTGGAGCATTTTCCTGCGGGGCGGAGCCGGAAGCAAACGCATTGAGCGCAACAACCGCATCCTCGAGCTGGGCTACGGAGAGCTGTACGACAGCCTGACGCTACGGAGCTTTCAGTACAAATTCAGCGGGGAGCTCAGTGGGTTCGTGCCGCTTTTCAGGAGCAGTACTCTGATGGGCAAGCTGCGGGGTGGGGCTATTTTCTCGGAAGAGCCCGTGTTCTTTAACGAGCAGTTCCGCATCGGCGGCAACCAAATTCTGCGCGGCTTTGATGAGGAATCCATTTTTGCGACCCGCTTCGCGCTCGCCACCCTGGAATACCGAATGCTTATCGGGCAAAACTCCTACCTCTACGCTTTTGGCGACTATGCTTACGTGGAAGACCAGACTGCTGCGAAAAATGTGACCGACCGCCCCTACGGCTTCGGGGCCGGCATCACCTTTGAGACATCGGTGGGGCTTTTTGGCGTAAGCCTCGCCTACGGCAAGCAACGGAATAACCCGATTGACTTTAGTGCGCCCAAGGTACACTTCGGGTATGTAAGCCTCTTTAATTAAAACAAACTCCCCTGCTCACCCGCCAGTAAGCGAAAGGAGCGCCGGTGGTGGAAGCACGCTCCGTACTCCTGTATGGCGGCCCGGTGCGTTTTTGTAGGATAGCCTTTATTACTCGACCAGCCATAGTGGGGGTACTGCTCGTGCAATTGCATCATATAATCGTCGCGGTACGTTTTGGCCAGTATAGAGGCTGCCGCGATGGAGAGGTAACGGCCATCTCCTTTGATCATGCAGTGAAAAGGCAGGTCGCGGTACGGCTTGAAGCGGTTGCCATCAATGAGCAAAGACTCCGGTTGTGGGTTGAGCTGCTCAAGCGCACGGTGCATCGCCAGGAAGGACGCATTGAGGATGTTTACCTGATCGATTTCAGCCGGTGCCACCTGGGCGACCGCGTAAGCAAGAGCTTCGGCTTCCACTACCTGACGGGCCTGGTAGCGCTGTTTTTCAGACAATTGCTTGGAGTCGTTGAGCAGCGGGTGGGAAAAATCACGGGGCAGTATAACGGCCGCGGCAAATACCGGGCCAGCCAGGCATCCGCGGCCCGCTTCATCACAGCCGGCTTCTGTCTTCTCCAAGTCGAAATATGGTACTAACATCCTGGTCTTTATTGCGATAGTGACTTCAAATATATAGCTTACGTCTGAAAAAAAGGTTGAATGATCCACCGCATTCTTCCACAAAACATCTGACTGTTTTATGCTTTCAACACATAAGGACGCGATCCCCACAAATAAAAACCTCCCATGAATACCACTCTTCGGCTCCTGACCAGTATCCTGCTTTGGTGCAGCCCGGCATTTTTAGCGGCGCAGCAGGTGATCAGCGGCCAGGTGATTGATGCTGATACCAAGGAAGGCATCCCTTTCGCCAACGTCTATTTTGCCAATACCAGCACTGGCGTCTCTACCGATGTGGAGGGCTACTACGAGCTGCGTACAGAGCGCATGCGCGATAGCCTGAGCGCGAGTGCTATTGGCTACGATGCGGTGCAGAAACCAATTGACAGAAACCTGCCGCAGCAGCAGCTCAACTTTTACCTCCGCAGTTCTGACCTTACCCTGGAAGAGGTGGTCGTCGTCGCCGGCGAAAACCCGGCCAATGAGATCGTACGGGGCATTATTGCCAATAAACCGGAAAACCGCATGAGCGGCCGGAGGTCCTATCAGTACGAAAGCTACTCCAAAATCGAGCTGGACCTGGAAAATATCGATGAGAAACTGAGGCAGAGCAAGGTCATGAAACCCTTTGCGTTTGTATTTGAAAATATCGACAGCACCTCGGATGAAAAGCCCTTTTTGCCCATTTACATCAACGAAGAACTGGCAGACGTCTACTACGTACAGCAGGCCGGTCAGCCTAAACGGGCGATCAAAGCGCAGCGGGCCACCGGCACGAGCAATCAGACCCTGATTGAGTACATCAAGCAGATTTATGACGACTACAGCGTATACGACGACTGGATCTATGTCATCGACAAGCCCTTTGCCAGCCCATTTTCCAAATCGGGGCTGGGCTACTACGAGTACTACATCATCGACAGCACCTTCATGAACGGGCGCTGGAGCTACAAGCTAAAATTTAAACCGAAGCGGAAGCAGGAGCCCACTTTCTACGGTGAATTTTGGGTGGCGGATACGGCCTTTGCCGTACAGCGGGTGGACATGCGCATGAGCCCGGATGTAAACATCAACCTGGTAAAGCGTATCCTGATACACGAGGAGTTTGAGCCCCGTGGGAGCCACTGGATTCCGGCGAAGAAGAAAATGGTGGTGGACTTTATCGCCGCCGAGGATGCGCCCGGCATGATCGCCCGCCGCACAGAGACCTTCCGGGATGTACGGCTCGATTATCAGCCTACGAAGCAAAAGTACATTGAAGAAGACGAGTTTTACTTTCAGGAAGATGTGGAAATAGAGAACGACTCCTTCTGGCAGTCGAGGCGGCATGAGCCTCTTAGTGAGACGGAGGAGCAGATCTACACCATGGTGGACAGCATCAAAAACATGCCGATGTACCAGACGTACGTGCAGGTGCTGGAAACCGTCTTCGTGGGGTACTTCAAAGCCGGCCCGGTGGAATTTGGCCCCTACTCTTCCGCCTACAGCTGGAACCCGGTGGAGGGGCACCGCTTCCGGGTGGGGGTGCGTACCAATGAAGATTTTAGTGAAAACGTGCGGCTCGGCGGGTTTCTGGCCTATGGCCTGGATGACCAGGAATTCAAGTACGGCGGCAGCCTCGAGTGGATGATCAACCGGCGGCCCCGCACGATGGCCGGCCTGGCCTACACCGATGATATCAGTCTGAATAGCGAGAACAGCGAGGAATTTGAGCAGGGCGACCTGTTCACCGGGCTGTTCCGGAGGGAGCTTTTGCAGAAGCTCATCCGCGTGCGGGAAGGCAAGGCGTACTACGAGCGCTTTTGGAAAAATGGCCTGTCCAACCGCATCACAGTCCTGCACCGGGAGATGGACCCTTACGGGCAAATCCTGAGCGACAACGAAGGTTTTAATTTCGCTTACCTTCCCGACCCCGGCACTCTTTCGGATATCGATACCACAATCCGAACCACCGAAATCATCTTCAACGCCCGGTATACCAAAGATGAAGTGGTGGTAGACGGAGAGTTTACCCGGTCCAGTTTCGGCTCAGAGCACCCTATCATTGAGCTGCAGTATACTCTGGGG
>CAJXXJ010000583.1 GCA_913062745.1 uncultured Phaeodactylibacter sp. | reverse complement strand
GGCGCCAGCGTGCCCCTTCCCTTGCCCAAGGGCGCGGCTACCCGCCTGACTTTTGCCTACGAGCTCGACCTCAACGGCAGTACCGACCTGCACTTTACGCCTTTCGGCAAAACGACTACCGTGCAGCTGTCTTCCACCTGGACCGCGCCGAGTTTTGAAGGCGCATTTCTGCCCGATGAGCGGATGGTCAGCGATAGTGGGTTTACCGCTGAATGGCAGGTGCTGCAGCTCAACCGCAACTACCCACAGCAGGGCGTGGGGCGTTTTGTGCAGAGCAATGATCAAAATAACGTCTTTTACGATGCAGACCCGGTCCGGCGCATGGCCAGCACCTTCGGGCTGAAGCTGCTGCTGCCTATTGATGAGTACCAAAAGACGATGCGGTCGGCCAAATACGCCATTTACTTTATCCTGCTGACTTTCCTGACCTTCTTTTTCATCGAAATCCTCAACCGCAAGCGGCTGCACCCGATTCAGTACCTGCTGGTGGGGGCGGGCATTGTGCTATTTTACATCCTGCTGCTGTCCTTCTCCGAGCATCTGAGTTTTGATACCGCTTACTGGATCGCCTGTGCGGCCATACTGCTGCTGATTACCGTCTACAGTTACTTCATGCTGCGCAACCGCAAGCTGACCGTCATGGTCTTTAGCATTCTGACCATTCTGTACGGCTTTTTCTACTCCATCCTGCAACTGCAGGACTACGCCCTGCTGATGGGCAGCCTGGGCCTGCTGCTCATCCTGGCCGTCATTATGTACCTGACGCGGAATGTGGATTGGTATGGGCTGAAGCGGGAGGAGTGAAGCCAACCAAAGCCAAAAGTATGCTTTATCCCAGCTCGAAAAAAGCTTTCCCGGGAGTAGCGGGCAGGCTCAAACTTGATTTTATCAAAAAAATCAGTATCTTACATAAGATAGTTTCTGATTTACGAAACTCACCAACCGGGTATAAAGCACCTGGTCAAGCTCCCTGAGAGAAGCCGTCAAAAAGTAAAATGAAAAGCATGAAAAGCGTCAAAGCCAATCAGGTAATGCTCAGTTTCTTAATGTATGTATCCATCATTATTGTGTTGGGCTTTTTACTCGGAAAACCGGAGAACATCGATAATTTGAGCAGTTTCATGTACGCTATTCTGTTGATGAGCGGCATTGGGATTACAGCTTTCTTTATGCGCGAAAAGGATGCGTACTTCAAGAATGGTTTTTTGATCTCCTACTTTGGAGTCATCCTTTTCCTGATCGTATTTAATATTACAAATATCATTTACGACCCCTCAGATAATGTTATCATCTCTGTATTGATTATTGGTTTTCTCTTGTATCATCTAGCCTATCCATTGACTCCCCTTTTCGCGGCAGGAAGCAGTACGGAGTAAGCAGTACGGCTTCACCATTCAGTTGGCAGGTGGTGCAGCGCAATCGTGAGCTGACGGTGATGGTGTTCGGCATTTTGACCATCCTTTACGACTTTTTCTACTCGATACTGCAACTACAAGACTACGCAATGTTTGTACGAGCTTGCGGTATCCGATCAATACCAGGAGTCTTCCGGGAGATACTACGATAATGACAAAGGGGGCTTCGGCAGCCTGCACCCGGATGGACGGGATGAAAAAGCTATCAGGAGGATAATTGAACATACCGAGGAGATATTAGAGGATTATTAACGATATTAAGGGTAACTTACTGAACCAAAATAGCATGCAAGCCCTAAGAACCGCCATCACCAACATGATCAATATCTCGTCTACCGATGCTGAGCAGTTTATGGCGTTTTGTTACCGTAAGTCGTTTAAGAAGAAAACGCTGCTGAGTGATGACGACAAATTCATCGACGAGGTGTATTTTATCGAAAAAGGGATCATACGGGTTAAGATCACCGACTTGGATGGCAAAGTGCACACCACCCACTTCGCTATTGAAAACCAATTCATCGCGGATTACAACGCTTTTCTCACCCGGAAAAAATCCCGCTACCAACTGGAAGCGCTGGAGCCTACTGAAGTCATTGTGCTACCCCGCAGGGCAATTGAGTGGGGCTACCAGCATTTGCAGGAAGGAGAAAAACTAGGCCGCCTCATCGCGGAGTACTACTTCATTTATCTGGATACCCGTGTCCAACATTTGTACACCCTCTCCCCGTTGGAACGCTATGAGCTGATGAGCGAAATATTCCCCAACATACACAACCGGGTGCCGCAGCACATGATCGCCTCTTACCTGGGCATTACGCCCATCCACCTGAGCCGCATCAAGCGCCAAGCTGCAAAATCCTAAACATTTGTTATCGTTTTGCAGGGCATTCTGCGGATAACTTTGCTGAAAAAATTGACCAATGCAAATTTCAGCGAAGACTACAGAACGGCTCCAACGCCAATACGGAGATTGGGTGCTCATCACCGGCGCTACCTCCGGTATTGGCCGGGAATTGGCCTTGCAGTTTGGCCGGGCAGGCTTCAAGCTCATCCTCACCGGGCGAAGAGCGCCCTTGCTTCAGGAATTCTGCACCCAACTATTTGATGAATACCAAACAGAAGCCATACCGATTCCCGGCGATCTGTCGAATGCAGCGGACGTTCAGGCCTTGATCAGGGAAAGCGCTCATTTACCGATTGGAATTGTAGTACTTAACGCAGGCTATGGCACCTCCGGCAATTTTCTGAAGGCAGATATAGCCCGGGAAACCAATATGCTCGATTTGAATTGTAAAGCTGTTTTGCAACTTACCCACCATTTTGCCAACCAAATGAAGGCTGTTAACCAGAAGGGGGCCATCGTCCTCATGAGTTCTATTGTGGCATTCCAGGGAGTGCCCCATGCCGCGCATTATGCAGCCACCAAAGCTTACGTGCAGTCGCTGGGAGAGGCACTGGCTCTGGAACTTAAGCCGGCCGGTATTGACGTACTATGCGCGGCCCCCGGCCCGGTGGAAAGCGGCTTCGGCCAGCGGGCAGGTATGCAGATGGGCAGCGCGCTAAAGCCCGAACAAGTAGGAGTGCCTATCATCAATGCGATTGGGCGGCGCAGTAAGGTACTGCCGGGCCTGCTGACCAAATTCCTGGCGTTTAATCTCAGTACCGTGCCGCGCTGGGCGAAAATAAGAATCATAGGCAAGGTGATGGCCGGGTTTACGAAGCACCAGGCTAAAAGGTAGCACTACTGCTTCACCATCCGCATCTGCTCACTATCCCACATGTGGTCATCTTCAAACAGCCCTCTTTTGCGGTCTTCTTCCAGCAGCCGCTCCTGGGCAGCGATCTCTTCCCGTGCCTTGAAGATATAAGCTTCTTCGTTGCGGGGTTGGGAAGCCAGCCTTCGGAGGCTCTCCTCGTCTGCCCGGATAAACTGCTGAGCCTGACGGTGCAGGGTGTAT
>CAJXXJ010000582.1 GCA_913062745.1 uncultured Phaeodactylibacter sp. | reverse complement strand
GGCTTTTCAGGAAATCCTGCCCTTCCGCGAAGGGCTGGCTGCCGTGCGCCACAAAGGCGAGTGGGGCTTTGTGGATACAACCGGGCAGTTGTCCATCCCCTGCCGTTTTTCCAAAGTATCCGACTTTTCGGAAGGCATGGCGGCGGTGCAACAGGAGGGCGACTGCGGGTATATTGACCGCACCGGCCGGTTGGTGATCCCTTGTAATTACTCTAAGTGCCTTGACTTTAACGATGGCAAAGCAGTAGTCTATCAGGGCTTGCGCAAAGCCGGGCTGGTCGACAAATCCGGGGAACTACTCATCGAGCCGAGCGTCAACCGCCTGATCAACTTTCAGGAGGGGCGCGGGCTGGTGCGCGATGAGCAGTACCGCTTTTACTACATCACCGAGCAGGCCAGCCCGTACGACGGCTACTACGAGCAAGCCACCGAATTCCGGCACGGCGTGGCGGTGGTACAGGTCAATGGCAAATGGGGGATCATCAATCAAAAGGGCATCGAGATTATCCCGCCTAAATACGACAAGATAGAGCAGTTTGAGAATGGCTATGCCAAAGTGCGCATACAGGGCTTCAACGGGCTGGCCAGCCTCAAGGGGGAGCTTATTGTAGACCCGCACTACGAATACATCAGCTACGCCGGCGAGGGCCTGTTCCGGGTGGAAAAGGGCAACGAAGTCGGCTACTTCGATGTAAACGGCAACTGGGTGTGGCAGCTCGACCGATGATTCCAAAACGCACCGTTCATCTATAAATAAACAACCTCCGGCTAAAGAACTTTCTATATTAGGCAGGCTTGCGCATATTGTGCAGCACAGGAAAGAAATGATGTATGAAGAATAAGAACGTAGCCGGCGCTTTATCCATTTTTTTGGGCTTTTGGGGAGCTCACCGCTTTTACCTGGGTCAGCGCTTTCTGGGAATTATCTACTTTGCATTGGGTATTTTCACCATCATCCTCACCGCGGAAGAGGGAGTGCCTTTCGTGCTGCTGCCGGCGGTGCTGGCCATGGTGGATGCGGCGCTGTTCTTTGCAATGCCCCGCGAAGACTTTGACCGCAAGTACAACAAACACGCTTACCGGGGAGCGGCTGCCTATTACCCTGAGCAGCGCCGCCCTTACCACCCGGGCACGCGCAAACAACCGGACTACCACGAGCTGAAGCGCTGGGGTATCCGCCACTTCCGCCACCGCCGCTTTGAAGAAGCTGCCGAGTACTTTGAGCGGGCGCTGGAGCTGGACCCGGAAAATGCAGCTATGCACTACAATCTTGCTGCGACTTACTCCATGCTGCGGGACGAAGACCGCGCTTTCTTCAACCTGGAAGAAGCCGTGGCGCTGGGCTTTGACCAATACCAAAAGATACACGAGCACGATGCGCTGGCTTATCTGCGCTCTCTGCCGGTTTTTAATGCATTTGTGGAAAACGGCTACCCCCGCCCCTCCCCCAGCCTGCCGGCACCGGACCCCAATACGGCGCTGCAGCCTCAACAACAGCCTGCTTCAGCCACCACGCCGGAAACAAAGGACCCTGCTTCCGCCGAATATCCTGATCTGCTGACCCAGATTGCCGAGCTGGGCAAACTGCGCGACCGGGGCATCCTGACCGAGGAGGAATTCCGGCAGCAAAAACAAAAGATCCTGCAGAGCCGCTGATTTTAGGCTTTGCTGCAGCAAAAAGGCCAGTGCGACTCAAGCGTCCCACTGGCCTTTTTTGCGTAAGCACGCAATGCCTTTTTACGGCAAATTAAACTCCTTTTCTAAAAGCGGGCGGTAATCCCTACCAGGGCATTGATGCCGAAAATCGGGTAACGGAACCAGCGCTCCCGCTTGTTGTTTGCCAGGTTATTGACCTGAAGGAAGCCACCGATATTTTTGGTAAAGAAGAAATCTGCGCCCAGGCTGATGTCAAACAAGGCATTTAGATTGTCGGCCACTCCTTCTTCATTCACGTAAGGCACACCGTTCTCCAGGAAAAAGTCTGCCTTTACGACCAGCCGGTCCTCCATGGTGGTGTAGCGTGCCCCGGCGTTGATGCTCAGCGCAGGCAGGTGCCAGGCTTCTTCCTGCTCGTCGAGGGAGAAAAAGCTTTGGCTCACGGTGCCGATGACTTCGAAGCCGTCCACGATGGGTGCCGTTACGGAGCCTTTGATGGTCACAATACTGCCATCGTCGTATACCGGAGTAAACTGCGGGATGGTATCAAACGGGTCAAGCAGGCGGAAAGTCGCCAGGTCCTCGATAGTGCGGTAGCTGGCTTCCAGATTGTAATCAATGCCTTCGACATTGCCCCGCACGCCACCGTAGTAGCTGTAGAACAGGCTGTTGCGGATGCGCAGTGGCGAGCCTACGAAGGGGTTGTAATCCGTAAGGTTGCGGTAGTTGTTTTTCTGGAGCGTACCACCCGCGCCTACATATACGTTAGCGATGCTCTCGATGATAACCGCGGTGACTTCCAGGTCCGGGAAGAGCGTAAAGATGTCATCGCTGGAAGAGAGGTTGACGCCGGCCCGTACCCGGAAGCGGTCAGCATGGTAAGTATAGCTCGGCCGCAGGAAGAAGTTGTTGAGGCTGAAGTCGCCTTCCAGGTCCTGATAGCTGGTGAAGTCGGTTTGCAGCTCGATGGTGAGCGGGTGCTTATCGTTGAACCACTTGGTACCGCCGATGCGCAGGTCGAAGCCATTTTCGCGGGAAGCGGAATAGGAGTCGTTCATAAAATAGGCGTCAAAGCCGGCGTAGTAGTTGAAGTCGGCCTCGGTGCGCGCACTATTAAAAATGCTGGCGCCTACGTCAAAAATGGAGAACCGCTGCCGTACTTCTTCCTGATCAAAAGTAAAGTTTTCTCCGGTGGATTCTCCAACAGCGTTGTAGCCATAGTAGTGGACCGCATCGGAGGTATACTTGAGCTTTCCGTTGACGGAGAAGCCCTGATCGATAAAGTGGTAGGTGCCGTCCAGCCCGGCCATGGTTTCGCTGAAGCGCTGGTTTTCCAGCTGCTGCCCGTTGTTAGCGGAGTGGTGGTTGGCAAAAATGTCCATATTGAAGCGCTCTTCTTCATCAGCGATGTGGTAGTAGCCTTCGCCGTAGAGGGAGGCCGGGAAGCCGCCTCCGGCGCGCAGGTAGCCGTTGTAGCCCTCTCTGGCCCCGTCGCGGTACCTCCCGCCCCAGGCGCCGGCGTAGAGGTAGACGGGTCTG
Organism: uncultured Phaeodactylibacter sp.; assembly: GCA_913062745.1. Lineage (GTDB taxonomy): Bacteria > Bacteroidota > Bacteroidia > Chitinophagales > Saprospiraceae > Phaeodactylibacter. The sequence continues at coordinate 183 of CAJXXJ010000582.1, read as the reverse complement.
CGGGAGTCGGTGGACGAGCTGATCCCGCCCTGAATGCCGCCGCTGTAGTTGGTTTTGGTGCCGAGACGGCCCTCTTTTTGCACAAAGGGGTCATTGTGAACCGATCCTCGCATGCGGGCGGCACCGAAACCGGAGCCGATTTCAAAGCCCTTGGTGGCCGGGATGGACAAAATGGCTCTGGCC
>CAJXXJ010000581.1 GCA_913062745.1 uncultured Phaeodactylibacter sp. | reverse complement strand
GTGTCCTCTGGGTGCAACCAACCTCCAAAGCCAGGCAAGCGCAGGTGGTAAAATATGCATGATACCGACTATACCGTAGTTCGGGTTTTCTCTGGTACAAGGCGGAGTGCGCAATCCGATGCTTCTGATGTCCACCCGGACCGGATCCGAGTAAATACCTGGCACGATATCCCGCGGCAGGATGACCCTCGGATTCGGGCAGGGCACCCCGGGTGCATCTTCTTTGTGGTCCCAAATCATCGCCCTGCCACCAGGGACAGCCTCAATATTCAGGAATAGCAAAGGCTTCTCCGGCTTAGCGGTTATTTTTTCCAGCACCATATCGGTGCCATAGTCTTGTATATGATCTACCCGGATGAACCAGGCATCTTCGGCATCCTCAAGCCAGAGTTTGCCGTCATTCTTCTGTAGTTTGGGGTGGCAAAGAGCCATATCGTCGGTAACGGGCTCCAGGTCGCAGGTTCTTGGCAAGTCCAGCGCTAGCTTTTCGCCGGTGAGGATATTCTTGCCCAATAACAAGCTGCCTTCCGGCAAACGGTGCGGCTGTTGCAACATTTCACTCTTTCCGCCGCCACTTGCCCCTTCGTGCATGAGGGTGATCACATTATCGTAGGGGGTAATCACCCGGACCGTAGAACAGTGAGCGGTCACCCAGCCTTCTTCCTCCCCCTGTCCGATCAACATGCCGTAAACGCCTTTTTTAGCGCTGGGGCCGGGATATAGGTTGTAGGAGAACATTTCGTATTTACCCGGCTGGCGGTTATGGACCACTACTTGCTTGCCATCGAAGTGAGTGTGCCGGAAAGGGGGTGCTGTGTATATCACTGCTTCCGGAGAGAAGTCCTCCGGCAGTTCCTCCGGGTCAATAATACCTTGCAGCAGTGCCAGCCCCAAACCGAAGAACCCTGCATTGGCAGGAATAACAGCCACGCCGTTGTATCCCATTCCCGGTTGGCCGGCATGGTAGTAAAACATGCCCAAATCCTGGGTTTTCAGCCAATCGAAGGTTTCGGCCCTCAATTCATCAAAGGACTGCCCAAACCTGCCTTCGAAGGTGGGTTTATCTGTGGGGAAATGATCGGCGATAACCATACAATTAGGGTCTCGCCTGCGCATGTATACTTCTGTGTAGTTGGCAGCAATCCCGTTTTTAGTTCGCAGGACTTCGGCCTCCAGAAAGCTTTGCCCGTCGGGAAGATCATAGCGGACTTCCTGGAAATCACTTCCCTTACCGCCGGCAGCCAATTCTACCAATTCTTCTATATTTTTCACAATGGTAAAACTCGGGGCGCTGCCCATGAGCTCTCGTAATTCCGTAATGTTGCCGACGGTAAAATCAACTGTGCTTTTGCGATCCATGCTTGTTCGATATTATATGATTTACTTACACCACAAATAAAGAGGAACTCTACTTGGGATGAAAGTAAATATATCATGCTGGCCGTATGATTATTATCATATGCCGTGGCGGCTTGTTTTCCGTCAGATAAGAAAGACGATGCACAGGTACACACAGGAAGCAGCTTGCCGCCAACAATAAAAAAAGGGCTATGCTGGTAAGCATAACCCTTTAGTCGGGATGAATGGATTCGAACCATCGGCCTCACGCCCCCCAGACGTGCACTCTAACCGGACTGAGCTACATCCCGATTTTTTCAGGAATGCAAATTTAGACAAGCTCCGGCAATAAAGCAACTATCCGGCCGCCAAAATAACGGCCGATTCCCGGAGTGTTCCGCTGATTCTCCTAATCACTGCAGGAATTTCACCCGACGGGCTAGCGAAAGTGCGAAAGAAAACGTACTTTCAGCATTAGAATCAAAACAATCCAACATTATGACGTTCAAGAATTTACTCTTGCTTTTCGTGCTCGGTTTCGCGATCAGCGCCTGCGGCAATGCAGGCAGTGGCGATGGAGCAGACACTGACGGAATGGCCGGGGACACCACCGAAATGGCGGAAGAAACCACCGATGAGGCCCCGGAAGAAGACAAATCGCAGCGCAAAAGCCCGCCCATGACTGCTGAAGGGCAGGTAGGCGATGCGCAGGTAACCATTACTTATGGAGCGCCATCCGTACGCGGCCGCACCATTTACGGAGACTTGGTGCCGTACAACCAGATTTGGCGCACCGGCGCTAATGAGGCCACCACTATCAGCTTGTCGGATGACGTGATGGTGGAGGGCCAAATGCTGCCGGCCGGCACCTATTCTGTGTTTACCATCCCGGGTGAAGAGGAATGGACAATCATCTTCAACGAGGAAGCAGAGCAGTGGGGCGCTTATGACTATGATGAGTCAAAAGACGCGCTCCGGGTGCAAGTCACCCCCAATATGCTTGAAGAAAGCGCAGAAGTCCTCGCTTTCGCGCTGGAAGACGGACAGATGGTCCTGCGTTGGGACAATACCGAAGTGCCGGTATCCATGAGCCCGGCCGCTGAGTAACAGTCTTTGCCAGCCCGCAAGCCGGGCTGGCTCCTTTTTTCCTTACCCCACTCCTACCCGCTATGCTACGCCCCTTCCTCTTCGCAGCACTCTCCTTCACCCTGCTTGACCTGCTTTGGCTCGGCTACATCGGCCGCAGTCTGTACACCCGCTATCTTGGCCATCATATGCGCGAGCAAACCGACTGGCTGGCCGCCGGGCTGTTTTATATAATTTTTCTCTCCGGGCTGCTCTACTTTGTCGTGCTGCCCGCCGGCTCCGCCATGCAGGCATTCGGCCGGGGTGCCTTCTTCGGGCTTGTGGCTTACAGCACCTATGAGCTGACCAACCGGGCCGTTGTACAGCACTGGCCCTGGCCTATTGTGGTTATCGATATCGCATGGGGCACTTTGCTCTGCGCGCTGGTCAGTTTCATCAGCTACCGCTATGGCAAAGTGTAAAGCAGATAGGCTATAGCCGCTGCGATGGCGGTACTCCAGAAGTTGACGCTGTGGTTATTGAGCCATCCACTGCGTTGGACAAACGCTCCCAGCAGAGAGTCGGATAAATTGCCGCACAGCCCGGCCACCGCCACCATCCACCACACCTCAGCCGGCCCGGGGCCCATCCCGGCTGTTGCGCCAACCAGAAGCGCGCCCATCGCACCGATTAGCGTGCCTTCCAGGCTGATGACTCCGTCCGAGCCCCGCCCCCCCTTCCGGAAGGTGCGCAAGTCAACGAAATGCCGCCCGTACAGATTACCCATTTCTGACGACAGGGTGTCTGAGGTAGCGGACGCAAGCGCTGCCGCCAGCATCGGATACGCCCACGGTATTGCTTCTCCGGCCCACCAGGCTGCTGCGCCCAGCAGCATCGGCACCCCGCCATTGGCCAGTACATTGGGCACAGAGCGCTGACCCTGCCGCTCCTGTTCCAGGCCCATTTCTGCTTTTTGCCGCCGCCCCC
>CAJXXJ010000580.1 GCA_913062745.1 uncultured Phaeodactylibacter sp. | reverse complement strand
AGGATGCCAGGGAGCCCGAACCGGAAAAGCCGGACAAACAGCCGGAGGGCAAAACCGAGCAGAAGGAGCAGGCCGGGCAAGAGGAAGACAGCGAGGCCTCCAAAGAGAGCGAAAAAGAGGAAGAAGGCCAGGATGCGGATCAAGACGACAACGCCGGGCAGCAAAAAGACACTACTCAACAACAGCAGCAGGAAAAAGCGCCGAAGTCTTCCGGGCAACCGGAAAAAACAGCTTCCGGCAAAGAGAAAGAGAAAAGCCAGGAAAAAACCCCTGCCTCTGAAGCTCCGGGCGATGAGCTGGAGGACTCCCCCTCTGCCCCGCTCGCCAAGCAGTTTGCCCGCGAGCTCGGCATTGACATCCACGAGGTACCGCCTTCCGGCGAACGGGTCACCCGGGAGGACGTGATGGCTTACGCCAAAAGGCTGATACAGCAGGGCGGCAGCCAGCCCCGGGGCGAGTCCGGCAGCACGGCCCGGGGGTTGCACCCGCTGCAACTTCCGGATTTCAGCAAATTTGGGGAGGTGGAACGGCAGCCCATGTCTAAAGTACGCTCGGCAGTAGCCACCAATACGCTGCAGAGCTGGCAGAATATGCCGCACGTCACCCACCACGACAAAGCAGCGGCGGGTTTGCTCCTGGAGTTTCAGGAACAGCAGGAATTGAGCATGACGGCTATTATCGCCAAAATTGTGGCGGAGGCCCTGCAGCGTTTTCCAAAATTTAACGCCACGCTGGACCTGGAAGCAAGGGAAATTATTTTCAAAAAATACATCCACATCGGCGTGGCGGTGGATACCGAAGACGGCCTGCTGATGCCCGTACTGCGGGATGCAGATCAAAAGCCCATCAATCAGTTGTCAGAAGAGCTTGACGAGCTGGCGCAAAAAGCCCGCAACCGTAAGCTTAGCCCGGAAGAGATGCAGGGCGGCAACTTCGTTGTCTCTAATTTGGGCGGCATCGGCGGCACTTCGTTTACTCCCGTGATCTTCCCGCCGCAGGCTGCCATACTTGGCGTATCGGCCACACAAACCGAGGCGGTATTCGATGACAACGGGAAACCGGTACCGCAGGCAATCATTCCGCTTTCGCTGTCCTACGACCACCGCCTGATCGACGGAGCGGAGGCAGCGCGCTTTGTGCGCTGGCTTTGTGAGGTGATGGAACAGCCGCTACGGCTGTTGAGCTAAGCGCGCGGTTTTTTACCAAATACCAACTTGGTGAGCCGGAACAGGAAAGGCCGGTGTTCCGCAATCCAGCGGTACACCCGGTCCATGAACGCCCGGAAAAGCCCACTGCGGTTATACCAGCGGAACAGGAACCCCCAGCGGTTGCCGTAGGTGAAAGTACGGAATGCAGCGCCCATGCCACGGAATACTTCTCCGTCCGGCTCCACGAGGAAAGCGGCGCGCTTAAATTCTTCGGTGGTGATGGAAAATTGGTGCGCTACGTCTTGGTAAGGCTCGTAAGCCACCGAATCGCCCGTCATCTGCCGCCAGCGCAGCACCCAGTAGTGGCAAAAACCGCAATTGCCGTCCCAGATGAGTAAGGGGCGGTGCAGCGCTGCTGTTTCCGTGGCAGGAAGCTGCCGGTCGAGGGCGGGGAAAGCTTGGCTCATGGTGTTTTCCTGTAAAAAAGACGCAGCCGGCCTATTGTTCGCAAACATCCTGCCCCTCCTGGACTATTTGGTTCTTAGACAAATCTCGTGATTTAGAGTCAAGCCAAAAAGGAAATCAACGCCCCGCTACCCGTAGTTTACCTCCCACCCCCAACACAATGCTCGTCGTAGCTTGCAGCTACGACGCCCTATTGAATGAAACTATAATTTAGTAGGCTGCGCCTACGTCTTATACCCATAAACTCAAATCGCCACATACCTTTCCGTAACCCCAAAACCAATCAGCACCACTGGCAGTTGCAAATCCGTCCAACCTATATAATTCCGGGCACTGCTGTGCACATATGCCCTGCCTCTATCAATTCCAAAACCGCACCTCAAATACACCATCCGTAAAACGGATATGATCCGGGTTGGCCGCATTCATTTTTTCCCGGCTATTATTGAACTGGAAGTGGAGATTGTATTCGCCGCTTATGACCACTTCCCCGTCTATGGTGTCTATCGCAGTGATTGTGGCCCAGTTATCTCCTCTTTCATCAATTGTATAAAAGTCCTCCAAGACATCACCATCATCTGATAAAGTACCATAAGATGCCGTCACCTGCTTCGAGTTTACAATGCTATTGAAATCTATATTTTCGACTACGTCATAACGCCCCAACCTGTATTCAAAGCCTCCAACACTAATTGTTTCTCTCAATGCACCCCAGTCTGTATAGGTCCTGAAATCAACTGCAAAAATCTCCTCAGAGAACCCTGAGGGTCTTATTGCAAAGCCAGAGGACTCAAAAGGCAAACCATTTTTTTCGCTTGTGCTCCAGCCGAAGGTTTGCGGGCCAGCTTCATAAATTGGACCTTGAGGATATTCTATGTCTTTCTGGCAACTCACAAAAAGGGAGGCTGCAAAAAATAACGCTACAATTGTTCTTGTATTCATGCTGGTGTTACATTTTTATAAAGGACTGAACGGATTGGAAGGTTGCTCCTACCACCCGCACGTAATATAGGCCATTTGCCAAGCCGCCCAGGTCGATTTCCGTCCTGTTGTCATCGGTTCGAAGAGTAGGCAAAACCCTGCGTCCATTGATATCGAGTACCTCTATATGCACTTGTCCGCCAACTGCAGGAATATCCACAGTCAAAGCGCCTGACGTTGGGTTGGGGAACACCGACCATTCTATCTCCGGTGCGGCCTCCCGGGTGGAGGTGGGCGTTCGGTAGTCGCAGCCTTCCCCTTCCTCAGCGGTTGCCAGGAAACGCTCGGTCTGGTAACTGACTTCCTCGTCCTCATAGCAGCGCAGCCACTCCGTAACCGCTCCAGGGACGGTAACTCCGCAAGTGTTGATACTTTCCAGGACGCCTCTCACCGACCCCAGCCGCTCGATGTAGCGGTAAGCGAAAGCTACACTGTCCGGTAAATTGGGGCCGTGGCATTCATAGCCTTCCAGTAGGCGGCAGTCTACTTTCTTTAATGAAGCGCTGCCTGCCTGTACAAAGCTGACGCCATCAACGATATAGGTGTTTACCACAGGCACCAAGCCCTCTTTCTGTTCATACCCGTATAGTAGCTCAAAGCGCACGGTATCCCCTGCTGCCACGCTGTAGTCATAGACCAGCCGCAGGCTGTCCTGCCAGCGGTAGTAGACTTTATCACCGTCCTGGTAAAAGAGATAATCGCCCACCTTACGGTGCAGCAAGCCATCCACCAGTGTGTCTTTCTCGCTTTCAATGATGTAATAGTCCTGCATGGGGTGGGTGCCCCAAATGTTTTCAATG
>CAJXXJ010000579.1 GCA_913062745.1 uncultured Phaeodactylibacter sp. | reverse complement strand
ATTTGCCGGCCTGCCACGGCGTAGGCGGTAGCATTGGGCGCTTGCGCAAAAATAATGCAGCTGATCTCCGGATGGTCCCGGTAGATTTGCTGATGCACCATCGTCGAACGGCTCGGTAGCTTGCCGGCTTCTCTTTTCCCGTTCTTGATTAACACCAGGTCTTCCCGGCGCATATAGTAGCGGTCCTGATTGGTTGGGGTGATGATGAAAGAATGGTCATCCAGTCTAGCTGAAAGGGTGCCGAAAGTACTTATGACGAGTTTTTGGCGGTAGGCTCGTTTGAGGATTTTGATGATTTTAGACCGGAGGATCAGTTCTTTTTCACCAGCTTCCTCCGGCTCAAACTCCGGCAGGCGGTCACTGGCTTTTTGATAAAAAAGATCGATCTGGTGCTCCGGTAGGCTGTTCATTTGCCCTATAGCACTGGCCTGAGCTTCTATTTGCGCGCAGAATTCCAGCGTTTCGAAGCGAGCAAAGGTTTTAAGGAGGTTTTCACCACCAACTACAGTACCGTGGTTTTCCATAATTACCGAATGGGCTCCTTTTTTAAACGCTCTGGCAATGGAATCCCCAAGCGCTTCGCTACCGGGCAATTCATAGGGCGCAAAGCCTACTTTTCCGCACAGATGGTAGGCTTGGGGAAGAATTTGTGTGTCTGGCACCCGTTCGATGAGGCTGAAGGCGACCAGCATGGGCGAGTGCGCATGAATGATAGCGCGGATATCGGGTCGCGCACGGTAGATTGCCCGGTGCAGTGGCAGTTCCGAAGAAGGTGGGTGCAAGCCTTCAGCATCACCAGCTTTGCTAATGTATACGATATCTTTAGCACTGAGACTACCTTTGTCTACAGCGCTTGGCGTTATCCAGATGTTCCCCTCATCGTCGCGCAGAGAGATATTCCCGCCGGAAGTGGTGGTCATCCCGAAGGTGTAGATCCTGCGTAGAATCTCGGCAATCTTTTCTTTCGGATGTAAAAAGTCAAAATTCATTGAGGCTTCATTTTATGATTCACTTTAGCTCTACCGTCCACTCATCTACCCATTTCATACGCTCTATGGTACCGTCCTCCCTAAATTGCAGCGGGGCACTCCAATACTGCTGATCGTGTCCCTTGATGTTGTCCGGCCGGGAACCCCAAAGGTCGCCAATCCAACTGTAGACGGTGCCCGATGGGGTAGGGATTTCCATGATATGCGCCTGCTGAGCAGGGATAATGACAGCTTGCTTGCCGTGGAGCAGAAAGGCTTCGAAGGCAATCCCTTCCCCTAGCTCGATTTCCGCCAGAGCCATTTTTTCTACGTAGCTGGTATCCAATCGCAAGGTGACAGATTGGGTTAACGGCTCTTCCAGGCGGATCGTAATGCGGAGGCGGTTATAGTTGTTTTCTATCTCGACGGTAGAAGGTAAAACCTGTTCTCCCGTTTTATCCAGCAAGCTGAACTCCGGTAAGATACGGTCCGGATGGAACAGCGTATCGTTATCGGGCTGGCAGTGGGTTCGGTAGTTGCCCCAGGGTAAGGTCAGCGTTATGGACTGGAAAGGTGAGCCTTCCGTTTCGATCAGGATGCGGTCGCCGGGCGCTATATCCTGTTTTCCGTAAGGGTGGAACAACCCATCGGCCAGCTGCGGCAGCGGCATACCCGGGTAACGGTTAATGTTGCCAGTGTTTTCGTACGGCCCCAGCGGACTGTCGGACATGTAGACCCTCGCTCCGGAGCCCTGCCCGCAGAAACAGCAGGTATAATCGGTCAGCAAGTAGTACCGCCCTTCCCGCTTAAACATCGAGCCGGCCTCACAGTATTTGGAAATAAACCCGCTATTTTCCATCGTAGAGGAAAGGTAATCCAGCGAAAGCCGCTCAATCGACACCTGATGGTTGTGGATGGTGTTGTAAGCCAGATAGGCCGTCTCGTCTTCGTCTACAAAAATGCCGAAGTCCCCCACGCCGATCTCTGAGTTTTTGACCTGTACGTCCGCATTCACAATTCTAAAAGGCCCCTGCGGCTCATCGCTCACGGCCACGCCAAACTGACCCTGCCAAAGCACGGGATACCAGTTGTACCACAGCACGTACTTATCCGCAGCTTTGTTGTAAACCACGTGAGGACGATAGTAGACGCCCTCCGGTGCATCGGGCAGCAGTGCGCCTTCGTAAGTCCAGGCCTCCATGTCGGAAGAACTGTAGCAGACGTATTCATTGTCGGTGGTAAAACCGCTGGTATTGCCATAGCTGGTACCGTACCAGTAGAATCGGCCGTTAAAGTAGATGGTGCGGCCGTCATGGGCATCAACAATATTACCCTCCGTATCCAGGCGGGGCTTGGCGTTGTTGACCGTAATTGTAGTCTGACCAGGCAGGCAGGTACAGGCCAGGCAGGCTATGATGACCAAAAAGAATTTATTCGCCTTCATAATTCGGATTGGGTTCTGGCAATTTTGCGCCGGATGATTCTTTCCACCGCTGCAGCTCGGCTTTCATGGAAGCGGCTATTTCAAGTTCGTGCTCCATGAGGTTTTCTGTTTCTCCCAGGTCGCGGCTGAGGTTGTACAATTCGTACTCGCCGGTTTCGTAAAATTCGATTAGTTTAAAGGCCCCCTTGCGCATAGCGGTAGCTGGCTTCCCTCCCTGCGGTGTGTAGTGCGGCACGTGCCAAAACAGGCTGCGGGAACTATCCGGCTGCGCTTCCGGTAGGTTGAGCCAATCGGCCTCTCCCCTCCCCTGTTCCTCCGCACCAATGAGGCGGGCCATGGTAGGGAAAAAATCCTGGTGGATGACCGGAGTGGCGCTGACCTGCGGAGATACTTTCCCCGGCCACTGCAGAATAAGCGGTTCGCGTATGCCCCCTTCGTACAGATAGCCTTTGCCTGCCCGTAGCGGGAAATTGGTAGTCGGCGGGGTATGTTTGGCGAAAGCCGGCACCTCCTGTACGTGCAGGCCGCCGTTATCAGAGCTAAAGACGACCAGCGTTTCTTCTTCCAGGCCGAGCTGCTCCAGCTTTTGCAATACCCGTCCCACATTAATATCGATAGCTTCCACCATAGCAGCATAGTGGACATTAGGCAAGGTATCGGAAGGATTTTTACGGGTTTTGTTTTGATACTTTTGGACCAGGCTGTCCTTCGCTTCTATAGGCACATGAGGTGCATAGTAGCTGAGGAACAGGAAAAAGTTGGTGTCTTTCACCTCCTGCAGATAATCGAGTGCAAGTGTGGTAAGCACATCGGGCAGGTAGTCGCCTTCCTCTGCATAATCCTGAATGGAAGGCATGCTGTTTTTGCCAAAAAAAGGATAGAAGAAGGAAGGGAGAGGGAGGAAGAAAGGGGGAAAGAGAGGACGGAGAGGGGGAGGAGGGAGAGGAGGAGGGAAGGAATTAATTAATAATTTTTTTAAAAAAA
>CAJXXJ010000578.1 GCA_913062745.1 uncultured Phaeodactylibacter sp. | reverse complement strand
GGGGCCGGAAGGCGCCCTCCGTTATCGTTGGTCGGATGGCCGAACAAGCCGCGAGCGGTCCGTCAGCGTGGCGGGGGGCTATGATCTGGCGATAGACTGGGGGTGCTACACTACAGAAGTCCGGTACACCATCTCCGAGCGTGATTGCGGGTGCCGATTGCAGGTCCCCACCCCCTTAGGGCCGCAGCGTTTGATTGGCTTGCCGTTTGACCTTACTGATATGCGGCTGGAGCTTTACGACGCCCTGGGGAGGCGGGTGGCTGTATTGGGTATGGATGCCCGGCGCCGTCTCAGCGAATGGCCCGTCTCGGGCGTTTATTTTTATGTAGCGCGCCTTCAGTGTGCAGGCCGGGAGGTGCTGCAATCCGGCAAGCTGCTGCTCCTACGCTAATCAAAAAGTAGCCACCTGCTTTATACACAGGTGGCCCTCCAAAAAATAGTGTATGAAACTAAAATCTTTATTGGTTGAGGGCAGTTACGGACGAGGTGTGATTATGAAACGCGCTTATCTTCCCATTATTTTCTCCACTCAGAATAAGCCTCCTGCCGTCTGCGCTGTTCAGTACGGAGAGGCATTTTTGATCCCCGGGCAGATAAAAGCCGCTCTCTTCCGGCAATAACGCCTGGAAATGCGCCCCCTTCCGGAGCAGCACCAGCCCGTGCAGCGCGTCGTAGCGGCCGGTGCTTGTCTCGGTAGCATAAGAGTTGCCGGCAAGCAGTAAATCGGTCAGCCCATCCTGGTTGATATCAGTAGCAGCAATGCCGTAAACCGGGGCTAGTTGAGCAGGCAGTGGCAATTCGTGCAGTATCCAGGCTCCGTTTTGGTTTTCTGCCCACAGGCTGGCAAAGGTGGCGATGGCAATAGTTTCTTCCGCTTCCCTTTGCGGGAAAAGGTCCTTCCAGCCCGCCCGCCCGTAGCTTTCATAATCCAGGAATCGCTTGCGCAGGGGGTACAACCAGGAGAGCAAATCGTTGCGGTAGTGGAAGGGGACCTCCTGGCCTTGCAGATAGAAGGTGATCACCGCATCCCGCTGCCCATTTTCATCAAAATCGCCAAGGCGGAGGCGCAGCGTCTGCTCCGGAGTGGAGGCAAAGGGGTTGTTGAGGCCAAGGTTGCCGGCCACGAAGTCCAGGTCGCCGTCTTGATCAAGGTCCGTGACCAGCAGTTCATTCCACCAGCCGGTAGAGTGGGGGATGGGATACAGCTCGAAGCTATTGCCATTGAACTGTGCAATGGTGAGCGGCATCCATTCGCCAGCTAGCAGCAATTCGGGCGGCCCATCACCATTAATATCCGCCCAATGGGCATCAGCTACCCGCCCGATGCGGCGCAGCTCGGGAGCAATGGCATCAGTGATGTCAGTGAATTGCCCGTTATGGTTTTCCAGCAGAAAGCTGGGCGGCACTTCTGCGTAATTGCCCGGCTCAATACGGCCGCCTACGAAAAGGTCGAGGTCGCCGTCGCCGTCGTAATCGCCTGCGGTAGCGCTGCGGCTGCTCACCGGCATTTTGGGCAGGGCATCCGGAGCGAGGGAGAACCGGCCGCTGCCGTCATTGAGGTAAAGGCGGTCCTGATAGTATGGAGAACCGCTTTGAAATTCGCTGCCCCCATTGCAGACATACAAATCCAGGTCGCCATCCAAATCAGCATCGCAGAGGAGGCTGCCAAGCTGTTCTTCGTACTGATCGCCAGAGGGGTCGAGTGGCATCGGCTGAAAGCTGCCGTCTGCCTGCTGGAAAAACAACTGGCCGGCCTGCCGGAACGCGCCGCTCACAAAGCAGTCTTCCCGCCCGTCACCGTTGAGGTCGCCTACGCTGATAGACGGGCCCTGCTGCGAGTATTTGTGCGGAAGCAAGGGTTGAACCTTAAAGTCGGCATAGTGCGATTCCTGATGCCGAAAGCGGAGGCCAAGCTGCTCCGTATCAATAGCTTTCAGCCAGGTGGCTGTTGAAGGAGTCCGTTGAATCTGCTTTTCGGCGGAAGCCGGCTCTGCTAACTGCAGGCGTTGATCAGCAGGGACTTGTGTGAGGGTTTGCTGTTGCCCGCCCGGCCAAAGAATTCGAATAGAATCAACGGTGGAGCGGTTGCCCAGGCCAAAGTGCAAAAGTGGCTCGCAGGAGGACTGAAAGCCCCGGTAAGGCGATAGTTCCTGGTACTGCACCAGGCTGTCGGTGTATATCCAGATTTTGCTGCCGATGGCGCCGGTGTTGTGGCTGTTGCTCCGAAGCTCCAGTTGCAGGAAGTGTTTTCCGGAAACGGTGTTTTCGTAAATCTGAGCCGGGGCATTGGTATTGTGCACGATGTAATCGAGGTCCCCGTCTGCGTCAAGGTCGGCTACGGCTGCTCCGTGGGAGTAGCTGGGTTGTGTGAAGCCCCATGCATCGGATACTTCTTCAAAAACGGCTCCTCCCGTATTGCGAAAAGCAAAATTAGGCAGGTAAGCACCGTCCAGCTGCTGCAGCGCCTCCAGCAGCGTAGCACGCATAGCGGGGTCATAGCGGCCGTTCATCAGTTTGTTCATCTTGTAAGAGGCGAAGTCCATATTGGTAATATCCCGTGGGTAGCCATTGGTGATGAGCAGGTCCTTCCATCCATCATTATCTATATCTGCGAGCAGGGGGCTCCAGCTCCAGTCGGTGCTGTGAATGCCTGCCAGCTGCCCGACTTCACTGAAAACAGGATGGCCCTGTGGCGAGAAGCCCTGGTTGAGCTGTAGCGTATTGCGCATGTACTGTGGGCCGTACCCGCTGATCAGCTCGGATCGGAACCGGTCGTAGTTGATCGAGCCGATCATGAGTTTGCGGCGCAGATTGTCTGGGGGGAGCATGTCTACGGTTACGAGGTCTGGCCGGGCATCGTTGTTGCAGTCCGCCACGTCATTGCCCATAGCGGAGTAGCTTGTATGGTGAAAGTAGGCCCCGGCTTCGTCCCGGAAGGTGCCGTCCTGCTGATTAATGTACAGCAGATCATTAGAGAGGTAATCATTGGAAACGTAAATGTCGGGCCAGCCATCCTGGTTAATGTCAGTGATGGAAACGCCCAGCCCATAGCCTTCCTTGAGTATACCCGCTTGCGCGGAAACATTGGTGAAGGTGCCGCCGTCGTTCCGGTACAGGCGGTCGGTATTGGGGGCAGAACCGTCATTCTTCTTCTCCCGGATTACATTGGGCCCCAATTCCTCGGTGATATTGGTCAGCAGATAGGCATCGAGGTCGCCGTCAAGATCGTAGTCAAAGAAAGCGGCTTGCGTAGTGTGGCCGGTATCTGCGAGCCCGAGAGCTTCGGCGCTTTCCGTGAAGGTGCCATCTTGATTGTTGAGGTAACAGAGGTTTGCACGGGCATAGGCTGGGTGAGGGCCCGCACAACTAATGTAAATATCGAGCCAGCCGTCTGCAT
>CAJXXJ010000577.1 GCA_913062745.1 uncultured Phaeodactylibacter sp. | reverse complement strand
AGGTAGTGCTCGTGGGCCGGGAACGCCCAACCTCCAGGCCGCTCACGGTGCAGCCATTCCAACAGCACCGCCTCCCCTGCCGCTTCGACTCCGGCAAGCTGTTCTATATCGAATTCAACATCCGGCTCCTCCTCTGGCTGCTGCGCCAACCCTTCGATGCGGTCTGTGCGGTAGACCTCGACACCCTGCTGCCGGGCTTTCTCGCGAGCCGTTTTCGGCGAAAGCCGTTGGTATACGACGCTCATGAGTACTTTACTGAAACCCCGGAGGTAGTCCGCCGGCCGCTCATCCGCCGAGCCTGGTCGCTCCTCGCCTACGCCTGCCTGCCCAAGCTGCGCTATGCCTATACGGTAGGCCCCCGCCTTGCCCGCCTGCTGGCTGCCCGCTACCGCCTGCCCTTTGCGGTGATCCGCAATATGCCTTTCCGGCAAAAACCGGTGGAAGACACCCCCAAGGCAGACCCTCCCGTGCTGCTGTATCAGGGGGCGCTCAATGAGGGGCGCGGCCTGGAGACCTGCCTGGAAGCCATGCAACAGCTGGAGGGCGTTCAGCTCTGGCTGGCCGGAGAAGGCGACCGCTCCGAAGCGCTCCGGCAGATGGCCCGGGATTTGGGCGTAAGCCACAAAGTGAAATTCCTGGGGTTCCTCCGCCCGGAAGAGCTCCGGGCGCTTACCCCGCAGGCTTTCCTGGGGCTCAACCTGTTAGAAAACAAAGGGCTGAGCTATTACTACTCTCTGGCCAACAAAGCATTCGACTACATACAGGCCGGGCTGCCGGCTATCCATATGAATTTTCCGGAGTACCGCTCGCTGCACAAAGCCTACCCCGCTTTTGAGCTGCTCCCGGAGCTGAGCTCAGATGCCCTGGCCGGGCTCATCCGTCAGCTGCAGCAGCAGCCGGGGCGCTATCAGGAAATGAAACAGCAGTGCCGGGCGGCGGCTAAGGTATGGAACTGGGAAATGGAAGAAGAGCGACTGCTGCGGTTTTGGCATGCCGTGTTTAAACCGACAGTGCATAGGCACCGCTAAGCAGTGCGCAGTAGAAAAAGAACCAGCCGGGGTGCAAATATCGGGAGGGGGCAATGCCAAATCGGCGGTAGAGGTACCATGCCAGCAGTACCTTATCCAGTGTATAAGCCAGTACCGTGGCCCAGGCGATGCCTATCAGCCCGTAGGGCCCCACGAGCGCGAAGCCGAGGGCTACATTTAAGAGGAGCTCGAGCAAAGAAAAGTAAAACACAGCCCGGTTGGCACTCAGCGCTACCAGTACTGTACGGGAAAATACCAGCCGGCTAATCGTAATCAGCATAAAAGTGTTGAACAAAGGGACGCTGGGCAGGTAGTCCGGGCTGAACAAGAGCGGGAACCACCAGTTGCTGCTCAGCATTAGCCCAGCGGAGAGCGGAAAGAGCAAATGAAAAAGCCGCAGCGATTTGGTGCGCAGCGTTTTCAGTCCAGCCTGCAGATGGCCTGCCACTTCGGGGATCATAGCAGAACTAAAGGCGGCTGCCAGCGCCAGCGCCAGCGGAAACTCGCGGGCGCCGTAGCGAAACACAGCAAAACGTTCTTCATCTCCGGAGTAGTACCAGCTTACCAGCCAGCTATCGAAGGACACGCTGACTGTGCCGACCAGAGCGTAGGCAATCAGCGGCAAAGACAACAGCAGCCAGCCCCGGAGCAGGCTGAGGTCGTACCGAAAAGCCCGGTGGCGGCTCAACAGCAGCACCAGCCATATCTGACGACCCGCACCTACCGCCAGCAACCCCAGCAGCGCTCCTTCCAGCCCGTAACCGTACCAGACCGGCAATAACATGGCCGGCAGCTGAGCGGCATGCGAAAGCATACTGCCCCATAGCAGCACAGCGGTGTTGCGCCAAAGCAGCAGAAAATGATCCAGCAAAAAGGAAGACAGATTCAGCCAGGCATACAGCAGAAAAAGCCCCAGCAGGGGAAGTTCCGGCTCGCCCAGCAGCCAGGGAAGCCACCACCGCCGGCTGAGCCAAAACAACAGCAGCAGGCTGCCGCCGCCCACCGTAAAAAAGAGGTAGGCATTGCCGAGCCATGCGCTGCGCTGCTCCTCCTGCAGCTGAGGATAGCGGGCCAAAAGGGCCTGCATGAGCCCGGTCACCCAGAAGGAAGTCAGAAGCGTGCCCAGATAAAGCAGCTGCTCGTATTCACCAACGGATTCCTGAGAAAGGCCCGCTTTGACCAACAGTACGGCCAGCAGCACCGCCACTCCCTGACGCGCGAGGCTGCCGGCCTGAAAAGCCTGACGGGGCGCTATGCTAAAGCGCCCGATCCTCATCCTTGAACGCTACCCCGTACTGCTCCAGCTCGTCCAGTACCGGGTTGTACACCTCGGGAATGACGGGGATGTTGACCCCTTTGGATTTGATTTTGCCCTGCATCACCAATTTTACGAAGATGCCGAGCGGCAACCCGACCAGTTTAGCCATAGCTGTATTTTGCTCATTTTCGCCGCGCATGATCAGCGTAGAGCGGAGCTCCCGCTCTTCTCCATCCAGCGTGTACTCAAACTCGTGCTGCATCAGGATCATATCCTTGTCCTGTGGCTTAAGCTTCCACTTTTCCAGCAGCAACTGCTCCAGGATAAATGCCGGGGTCGCATTGGCCAGGCCGATCTTCCTTTTGCGGAAAAGCCCCAGCCAGTCCAGTTTCTTCATCACCTCCGCGTCCGGCTCTTCGCCCAGCAGCTGCGCTACCCGGTCTTTGACGGAGCCATTGCCGCTGTCGGGGCTCAGGTAGCCCTCCATCATTTCGTGGTAGCTGATGCGCTCGCTTTCTAAAATAGGATAAGAACCATCTGTCAGACCAATTTTAACCAGCGCATTCCAGGCATCGCAAAAGCCCCGGTAGCGGATAGTGCCGCGCAGTATATTCGGGATATCCGATAAGCCATACACATCGCGGTACAGCAGAGAATCCCGGTTGGCGTAAGCCTCAAAGGAGCCCATCCCCGGTATATCTACTGTCCGGTACTCCTCGAAGAGGCGGTTATAGGGGATATACTTATGCTTGCCATTCTCCAGATACTGCGCCGTGCCCTGCCCGGCCAGTACTACATTGCGCGGATTCCAGGTAAACTTATAATGCCAGGGATTGTCATCGCTTTCCGGAGCAATCAGGCCGCCGGTGTAGGAGCGGAAAGCTTTTATTTCAGCACCTTTGGATTTGAGCTCGTTGATCTGCCGCATTGCAGACATGTGGTCGATGCCCGGGTCGAGCCCCATTTCGCCCATAAAGATGAGCTCCCGGTCGCGGGCTTCATCGCCGAGGCGGTACATCTCCTGGCTCACGTAGGAGGCGGTGATCAGGTGCTTTTTGAGTTTGATGCAGTCATGGGCGACCTCCAGGTGCAAATGAGCGGGCAGCAGGGAGACGACCACATCTGCC
>CAJXXJ010000576.1 GCA_913062745.1 uncultured Phaeodactylibacter sp. | reverse complement strand
TGCTTCAGCTCTTCCAGCAGCTCGTCGCCGTAGACTTTATCCACATCCGTGATTACGTAGCCGATCTGCTCGTTCGTCTTCAGGTACTGGCTGAGGATGTTGATATCGTACCTGGCCAGAATCTGATCGATGCTCGCCAGTACGTTCGGCACGTTGTGGTGGATATGCAGCAGGCGGTGCGCTTTTTGGACCGGTTGCAGCTGCAGGTTTGGGAAGTTGACGCTGCCTGCTGTACTTCCGGTATTGATGTACTGAATGATTTTATTGGGGACGAAGCTGCCGATATTTTCCTGGGCTTCCGCCGTAGAGCCACCGATGTGCGGCGTCAGGATGGTATTGCGCAGGCCCATGAGGGGAGATTGGAACGGCTCGTCGTTGCTCTTGGGCTCTTTCGGGTACACATCCACAGCGCATCCCTTCAGCTTGCCGGACTCTACGGCATCGCGCAGCGCATCGACATCTACTACCTTGCCGCGCGCCAGGTTAATGAAAATAGCCCCATCTTTCATCTGTGCGAACTGCTCGGCATTGAAAATATAACTGTTTTCCGGGCGTCCGTCCACATGCAGGGTAACAATATCGGAAATGCCGAGCAGCTCTTCCAGTGTATCGCATTTGGTGGCGTTGCCGAGCGCCAGCTTTTCTTCCAGGTCGTAGTAGTAAACGTTCAGGCCGAGTGCTTCGGCTACCACAGACAGTTGGGCGCCGATATTGCCGTAGCCGACTATGCCGAGCTTTTTGCCGCGAACTTCCTGAGCGCCATCTGCTGACTTTTGCCAAACGCCGTTGTGCATGGCCCGTTCCTTGTCCGGCAGGTTGCGCACCAGCATGATGATCTCAGCGATGGCCAGTTCCACTACAGAACGCGTATTGCTGTAGGGGGCGTTGAAAACAGCCACGCCGTGCCGGGTGCAGGCCTCAAGGTCAATCTGATTGGTGCCGATGCAGAATGCGCCGACGTTGATCAGGCGCTTAGCGCTCTGAATGACTTTTTCGGTGATGTGCGTCTTGGACCGGATGCCAATAATATTGACGTCCTGGATTTTTTCGCATAGTTCGGCTTCCGAAAGAGAAGAAGTCATGTACTCCACCTGATAGCCTTCCTGCTGAAATATGTCAACCGCTTGCTGGTGTACGCCTTCGAGGAGAAGTACCTTAATGCGGTTCTTGGGATAGGATAGTGATCTGCTCATTTTAAGTTCGTATAGGATTTCGTCTACGTTGGGTGCGATGTGGTCGGCCTCCGGGATGACTTTTTCGCGTGCCACGTTCTCGGTAAATAAGTAAAATTTATTCGCATAGCCTGCCTTCCTGATTTCCAGGTCGTTGGCACCGTCTCCAATGACGTACACATCTCCCTCGAAATTCAGTTTTTTGATGACTTTGGACTTCCCGCCGCTTTGCGAAAGCGGATTATCCCTGTTGAAGCCACAGACGTACCCTTCCTCGTCGTATTCAAACTGATTGGCGATAACGTGCGAGCCCTTCAGCCCGTAATCTTCCACCACAGGCCGGATGAAATCGCTAAAGCCGTTGCTCACGACGTAGGTCTCTTCCCGGATGGCAAGCAAGTGCTCCTGATTGCGGATAAAAGAGGGCGAAATTTGCTGCTTCAGCCGCTCCGCCAGCTCTGCGATATCCTTTCGGTGAGCCCGCAGCAGCCCGAGGCGCCCTTCCAGCGAGCTGCGAAAATCCAGGCTGCCTTCCATCGCCTCATCGGTGATCTGCTGAATTTTCTGCAGCACTTCCGCTTTTTGGCCGGAGCCGTCCAGCACAATTTCCGCCAGAACATCCAGGGCCTCCACCCGGGTGAAGGTGCTGTCAAAGTCAATTATAAAGGTAGGCTTGGTGCTCATGCGCGCAAAACTAACAAGCAATGCTTTACCTTTCGGGTATCCGGGTCACAGATTGCCGTTAATTTTTCATTAAGTTTTACGATCCCCAAGCCTTCCTCCGGCATTATTTGGCCTCGTCCTCGTAGTCGTCGCAGTGGTAGTGGCGGTACTGCCGTGCACTGCTGGCCCTCTGCGTGGACGCGCCCTTGTCTTTCGCTTTTAACATTTTTTGGATCAGGCGGTTGCGCTCCTGCGCGATTTCCCGCTGCAGTTCCTGGTTCACCTTCCGGTCAAAAAACTTGATACCATCGATGAAGGTCATCTCCGCCCGGCTGTACATCGACAGGGGGTGGCCGGACCAGAGCACCACATCCGCATGCTTGCCGGCTTTGATACTGCCCACATACTCATCGATGTGGAGCAATTTAGCCGGGTTGAGGGTCACAAACTTCAGCGCATCTTCTTCAGAAACTCCGCCGAAGCGTACGGCTTTGGCGGCTTCCTGATTGAGGCGGCGGGCCATCTCAGCATCATCAGAGTTGAAGGCTACAGTAACGCCCTGCTCGTGCATAAGCGCACCGTTGTAGGGGATAGCTTCCTGTACCTCGTATTTGTACGCCCACCAGTCGGAGAAGCTTGAACCGCCCGCTCCGTGCTCCGCCATTTTATCTGCCACCTTGTACCCTTCCAGGATGTGCGTGAAGGTATTGACCCGGAAACCGAAGCGCTCGGCCACCTTCATCAGCATGTTGATTTCACTTTGGCGGTACGAATGGCAGGTGATGAAACGCTCGCCGTTTACGATTTCCAGCAAGGTTTCCAGGTCGAGGTCACGGCGTACACTTTCTTCGGCCTTCAACCGCTCACCGTAGGCGATGGCCTGGGTGAATTTATCCACATACACTTGCTCCACGCCCATGCGGGTTTGCGGAAAGCGGATGGTGTACTCGTCCCCCCAGTTGGACTGCTTGACGTTTTCGCCCAGCGCAAACTTGATGAAGGGGGCGGCCTGATCGAACTTCATGGCTTCCGGCGTGTAGCCCCAGCGCAGCTTGATGATGGCCGACTGGCCGCCGATGGGGTTGGCGGAGCCGTGCAGCAGCTGAGAGGTCGTGACGCCGCCGGACAATTGCCGGTAGATGTTGATGTCCTCTGAGTTGACGACATCGCCGATGCGCACTTCGGCGGTACTGGCCTGCGAGCTCTCGTTGACGCCCCGGCTGATGGCGATGTGCGAGTGCTCATCGATGATACCCGGAGTCAGGTGCATGCCTTCGGCTTCGATCACAGTAGCGCCGCGCACCTCCAGGCCCTGCCCGATTTCTGCAATACGGCCTTCGCGCAACAGTACGTCGTGGTTTTCCAGTACGCCCTCTTCCTCATTGGTCCAGACTGTAGCGTTTTTGATCAGGAAGGTCTCTGTTTGGGGGCGCTCCTCCCAGCCGTAAGCGGTGAAGGGGTAAATGACTTTGCCCATATCCGTCGCCGCGTCTTCGCCCGGCGCCTCTTCTTGCTGCTCATCGGCCAGGCTTGCTGCCTCCTCCTGCAGGCTTGCGGACCATTCCACCCATTCACCATCC
>CAJXXJ010000575.1 GCA_913062745.1 uncultured Phaeodactylibacter sp. | reverse complement strand
TGGAGACCCCCCGCCTGCCCTTTGCCACTCCTACCATCATTGCCGGCGACCGCTCCCTGACTGCGCTGATCGCCCACGAACTGGCGCACTCCTGGTCCGGCAACCTCGTCACCAACGCTACCTGGAACGATTTCTGGCTCAACGAAGGTTTTACCGTCTACTTTGAGCGCCGCATCATGGAATCGCTCTACGGCAAAAGCTACGCGAATATGCTGGCCCAACTCGGCTATCAGGACCTGATGGCAGATGTAGAGGACCTCGGCCCCGAAAGCGACGATACCCGGCTCAAACTTGACCTGGAAGGCCGCGACCCCGACGAGGGCATGACGGATATCGCCTACGAAAAAGGCGCCTTTTTCCTTTCCCTGCTCGAGGCTAAAGCCGGCCGGGAAACCTTTGACCGCTTCCTGCGCGAGTACTTTGAGACCCACCGCTTCCAGACCCTCACCACGGAGCAGTTTGTACAGTACCTCAAAGCCAATCTGCTGGAGCCGAACAAGCTGGACGTTGATATCGACGAATGGATCTACCAGCCGGGCATCCCGGAGTCTATACCAATCCCCCCTTCCGACCGCTTTGCAGCTGTGGAGGAAGCCGTCGACCGTTTCACCAATGGCCGCCCGCCCCGCGAATTGGAAACTGCCGAGTGGAGTACCCACGAATGGCTGCACTTCCTGCGGCAACTGCCGGCCGACCTGCCGCTCGAACAGATGAAAGCCCTTGATGCGGCCTTCGCTTTCAGCAACAGCGGCAATTCTGAAATCCTGGCCGCCTGGTTTGAAAAAAGCATCCGCAATGGCTACAGCGCGGAGATCATGCCGCAGATCGAAGCCTTCCTGACCCGGGTAGGCCGCCGGAAATTCCTGACCCCGCTTTACCGGGCATTCAAGGAATCCGGGCAGCTGGAAAAAGCGAGAGAAATCTATGCCCAGGCCGAGCCCAACTACCACGCCGTCAGCCGCAATACCATTCGTCAACTGCTTGAACTCGACAGCTAATGGATTTCACCAATAAGCGCGTACTGATTACCGGTGGCTCCCGGGGTATCGGCCGGGCAACGGCTATCGCTTTCGCGGAAGCGGGTGCCCGGGTGGCCATCAACTTTCACGCTGACAAGAATGCCGCTGCACAGGCTATCGAGATGCTGCCCGGAGAGGGCCACTTCGCCGTACGTGCGGATATCAGCCACCCGGAAGCCGTGGAGCAACTCGTAAATGCGGCGGTACAGGAAATGGAGGGCCTCGATATTCTGGTGAACAACGCCGGCCTTTTCTTTGCCCACCCCATCGATAGCAGCAACTACGAAGAGTGGCAGTCGGCCTGGCACCGCACCCTGAACACCAACCTGATTGGTGCTGCCAACCTCTGCTACTGCGCTGCACAACAAATGATGAAGCAAGGCGGCGGCCGCATCGTGAACGTCTCTTCGCGCGGTGCTTACCGGGGCGAGCCCGGGCAGCCGGCTTACGGCGCGTCTAAGGCAGGCATGAATGCCATGTCGCAGTCGCTGGCACAGGCACTCGCGCCCTACAATATTTTCGTCGGCGCGGTAGCCCCCGGCTTTGTGGAAACAGATATGACGCGGGAATTGCTGGAAAGCGAAGCAGGAACGGGACTGCGCAGTCAGAGCCCTACCGGCCGGGTAGCACAGCCGGAGGAAGTCGCCCACTGCATCCTGTTTCTGGCTTCAGAGCAGGCTGCATTCACCACCGGCTGCGTCCTCGATGTGAACGGAGCTTCCTATTTGCACTGATTATTCAGGAGGTCTTGGTATCCGCCGCGGTACCGATGGTCTGCAAAACTTCCAGGATATCCACCTCGGCGCAGGGGCGCAGGTAGACGTTGGCGACCTTATCTTTGGCCTGATTGAAGCGGTTGCGGCCCAGGTACAGCTGCCCGCCCCGTATGCCGAGAATCAGCACCTCTGCAGTAAGCCCGGCCGGGATGTTGAACGCGGTGAAAGCGGAACCGCCCCGGTACATGCGCACCACGGTATTGAGGCCCGGGAAGGACAGGAAAGCCAGCTCTCCATCCATTTTGTCTGTTCCGATAATGGGCCGTACGCTCACCATCACGCGGGTTTTCCTGCGTACCGGCAGCCAGCCTGCACATTCATAGCTGTTGAAGCGATGTATCTGAAAAACGTAGTACTTGCGGCCATTGAGCTTGCGGATATGCACCATAGGAGTTTCCGTCAGCCGCCAGTCAAAACGCTTGCGCTCCGGAAAGGCCTGTACGGTAGCGTGGCGCGCCTCGAACAAGCGCATGCCCAGCGGGTTGCGCAGGTCCTCTGGCACCGGGAGCTCCACTTGCAGGGCTTCTTCGAGTACCAGCGGGCTCCCGTTTTGATAAGCATATATCTGAATTTGACCGCTTGATTCCAGCAGGCGGTCTTCGGAGGTGGAGGAGCGGTTGGAAAGCATCATGGCAGCAGGGCCGAATACTTCGGTAAGATGAAGCTCTATCTCCCCTTCCACCGCTTGTCCGTTTGGGTGGCGCAGGGCGTGAGCAGGAAAGCTAAGGCGGGTGCCGGCCCGGCCCACAATTGTATTTTCCTGCGCAGCGTACACCGAAAACACCTGTGGGCGAGGCCCGTGTTTTTGTAGAAATTCTTCCAGCGAGCGGTACGGGCTGCCCTCCAGCGTCCGCACTTTGGTACCGTGGTCCGTCGTCATGATTGATTTGTTTTCTCATAGGTTGCTTTCCGGCAGGCATAGCACGGCCGGGCAGCAACAGGCAACCCAATTGCAATAGCGTGGGGGGAGGGCTATCCCGAAGGGTTGTCGTTACACCAATAAAGCTGCTTGTGAGCAGAAAAAATCACGTTTTCCTGAGGGCTGCCGGGCAGTGTTGTGTAGGCTTAGTTGATGTGGATTGTATGAAGCCTGGTGGGGGAAGCCAAGGAGGCTCGTCGCCCAGCCGTTCAGGAGGGGGTTAACTTGAAGCTGGTCTGTTCCTTCTACGGCACGGGGCCGAAAAAGTTACAGCTGCGGATAAAAACCCGTCTCCGATGCTTCATCGCACCGGCAAACCTTTTTGCTGGCTAATGCCAGCTGTTGGTAGTGTTGTACGCTGTAGAGGTAGTAAAGATAAAAGAAAAATTGAGAACTTACAATGCGTAATACAGCTTTACGCCGAGGAAACAGGGCCGGGGAGCAGGGGCCACACCGGCTCCCACCCCACCCCAAAGCCGGTGGTAGACCGCTTCGGCACTCAGGCGGGGATGCAGCGAAAAAGCATAGCTCAGCTGCCAGCCCGGCACCCATTCGGCCAGGCCTTCCCGCGCTATCATACCCTGCCGTATACTACGCTCCGGGCCGATGAGCGGCTGCCCCATCGCGCGTTCTGCCAGCAGCAAATTGCCTTCTGCGCCCAGCAGATAAGAGAGGTTGAGGCCCAGCCCGAGCCGGTGGCGGCG
>CAJXXJ010000574.1 GCA_913062745.1 uncultured Phaeodactylibacter sp. | reverse complement strand
GACCAGAAACTTTTCACAGACCGCCTCACCTACGATATGGTAAACAAAGTGGCCACCTACCAAAATACCGCTACCCTCACACAGGGCGAAACGCAGCTGACGAGTAAAAAAGGCTATTACTACGTGGACGAGCGGCAGATCTTTTTCAAAGACAGCGTGGTGGTGATCGATACAGCCTTCACGCTGCTTTCGGATACCCTGGGCTTCAATACCGAGACCCGGGTGGTGGACTTTTTGGGCCCGACCCTCATCAGCGACGACAGCACGCGCCTGTACTGCGAAGACGGCTTCTACGATACACAGAACGGGATCGCGCAGTTTACTCAGAATGCACAGTATCAGAAGGGAGAACAAATAGCAGTAGCGGATACCATACGCTACGAAAGCGAGCGGGAAGTCTATATCCTGAAGGGTAATGCGCTTTTCGAAGAGGGCGCGAGGCGGGCAGAAGCCGATATTATTGAGTACAATCAGGAAAAGGACAAAACCGTGCTGGTAGGCAACGCCCGTTATCAGGATGAGCAGCAGGATATTGTGGCGGACCGCATTGAGTACGATGCCAAACAGGAAATCTATTCTACCAAGGGCCGCTCCCGCATTAGCGACCCGCCGCAAATACTCGAGGCCGATCAGGTAGACTACAGTGAGGAAAGGGGGATGGGCATTGCTATGGGCAATGTAGTATGGCGAGATACCTCAGCCGAGCTGACTATCATCTGTGATACAGCAGATTACAACCGGCAAACAGATTACCTGAAGGCATTTGGCGGGCGCAATGGCCGGCCGCTGCTGATCAATCTGGTGGAAGGCGATTCTTTGTTCATGGCATCCGATACGCTGATGGCGCTGCGGGTGGACAGCGTGGAAAACGACAGTGCCCGGCAGCTGCGGGCCTACCACGATGTGCGCATTTACAAATCTGACCTGCAGGCCATCTGCGACTCGCTCACCTACAGCACGGTGGACTCCGTATTTCGTCTGTTCCGCGCCCCCATCGTCTGGTCGGATACCTCCCAGTTTTTTGCGGACACCATCAATCTTATCATGAAGGACCAGAAGATTGACCGTATCCGTATGCGGCAGAACAGCTTTATCATCAACTCGCCCGATGAATTGATGTTTAACCAAATTAAGGGCAAGCATATTACGGCCTTCTTTGAGGAAGAAGAGCTGAGGCGCATGGCGGTCAACGGCAACGCAGAGTCTGTGTACTACGCGCTGGATGACAGCAGCCGGTACGTGGGCGTCAATAAAACGGTCTGCTCTGAGATGATGCTCTACTTTGGCAATAACGAGGTGGAGCGGATCAAATTCTACACACAGCCTAAAGCACAGATGCTTCCCATGGGGCAGACGGACCATAAAGCGCTGCGTTTGGAAGATTTCCGCTGGGAAAAACAGTACCGGCCGTATAGTGTAGCGGATTTGTTTGACCCTGCGAAGAAAAGAAAACTGCAGCCTTCGGCACCACCCCCCAGCCGGCCAGGAGGCAGAGGAGCGGATAGCACAGAAGATGCCCGCAGCGCTTCCCCCGCAGAATCTCCGGAGGGGAAGGAGCAAAGAGGAGCCGCTGATCCCGCTGCACCGGAACGGACACCGCCTCCCGCGGGTGACGGGCCGCCAAGTCAAAGCACCAAAAAACAGGATTAATGAAGTGGATTTTACCTTGTCTGATGCTCATCGCATGCTTCACCCTGCGGCTTCGCGCACAGCAAGCGCCTGAGACAAGGCTGGAAAACGGGCAGAGCGCCTACCAAGCCGAAAACTACGCCGAAGCGATCGAGATTTTTGAGGGCTTATACCAAACCGGCTATACCTCCCCTACCCTGCTGTACAACCTGGGCAACGCTTATTACCAAACCGGAGATTACGCCCGGGCGCTCCTATACTACAAGCGAGCCGAGCGGCTTGCGCCGAAAGATCCTGCCATTGAAAACAACCTCCGCCTGGCACAGGAACAGCTGCCCGCCACAGCCATCCGCATACAGGCTTCCGGCGTGGTGGAGCTCTGGCGTTCCGTACAGAACAGCCTGTCCGCCCGCGCCTGGAGCGTCATCGGCATACTGCTGCTGTGGCTGGGCATCGGAGGCTTCGCCCTCTGGCAATTCAGCCCACAGCGCTCCCGGCGCAAGTTGGGTTTTATCCTGGGGCTCTGCCTGCTGGCGCTCAGCCTGCTCCCTTTCGCCTGGGCGTACGGCCGCGCCGGGCAAACCTACAGCGATGACGAAGCTATACTGATGGTAGACAACAGCCTGCTCCGCGAGTCGCCGGAGCCCAAAAGCCCGGACCTGAGGACGGTGCGCAAGGGCGAAGTAGTCCGTATCCTGGACCGCCTGGGCGAATGGTACCGGGTGCAGCTCGGAGATACAACCGAAGGCTGGCTGCCGAAGGATCAGCTGACGGTGATTTAGGAGGCTTGGATGAGCATATTACCTGCTACTTCGTGAGTATGGTCAGCGCCTCGTCTGTTCCCTCAATCAACTAGCGATTGCCTACCCGAAAGCCTGGCCAGGCGCTCAAATCCACAAAAAAATTCAGAAAACACAATAATTTTTTTCAATGTGGACAAAGCCTCCTGTATCCTGAAATCCATAAAATTACATCATATTGAAAACAGGAATATGTAGCAGAGCGGAGCTACAGGTGGGTTGTGAGCTTTTGAAAATATATTTTTTTCATATCTTTATTCAGTCTTTAAGACAATCATGAGATAATAAGACGACCTTTTACGACCTACTTTTTTACGACCTAACAAAAAAAAAGCTCCACCGTGTGGTGGAGCCCCTTGCTAATAACAAATCATAATCTCATGAAATAATAAGACGACCTAATTCTTCAAACAAATCTATATCTAGAGTTATTCATGTCAGTTTGGAGTTCCCTGGCAGCTTGTGCCGACAAGGAACCCGCGGCAATTTTTATTTGGGATTATGATTACCGCGCTTCAGCACGTTCCGGCTGTGGCTCAGAGCATAAGCTCTGATAATCATAGTTTGTTAGCAATAAAAGACAGCCGCATGTCTTCACTGCTGCGCCATAGTGGCGTTTATCGTTAGATTTTCAATTCGAAGCCCTTTTTACCTTCTTCGATGAAATCGTGATTGAAAAGGATTGGGCAGCAGCACTAAGTCATTTATCCTTGCGGTTCTTTAGTTTTTGGGAATGGTAATCGGTAATTGGGAATCCACAAGGAAGCCCCCTCCGCACCGCTGCCCGTGGTAAGTATAAGGTGAAGTTGGTTTAAGTGGCACAGTGTGCCTTTCTTGTAGTTTTTGGGATAGCCTCTCTAGTCGTTAGCTAGTGCCTTATTTTTACCACGATTTCCTTTCTTTTCAAGCTCTTCGTGAAGCTGATCTTTTTCAGCTCCTTTCGGTCCCGGGTTGTTGTTTGTGCCCGTTCCCTTTTGATTACATTACAAA
>CAJXXJ010000573.1 GCA_913062745.1 uncultured Phaeodactylibacter sp. | reverse complement strand
TGATCGACAGCGGCCGTTGATCAGCAAGCAGCCGCCGCCGCAGCTGTTCGGCTTCCGCAAAGGCATAGTAATACCGCTCGTCTTCCAGTACCTCTTCTGCCAGTAGGTAAAGGAAAGGCGCATGCAGCCCGTAGCGGGTTTCCGCTTTCGCGAAAAAAACAGCGTAGTGCCGGAGCAGCCGGCCGAGAATAGCAAATCGGTTCATATCGGGCGGGAAAATAGCAAAATGCCGCCGCCTCATTCGTTAAATCGGGGTTAAAATGAATAATGCCTCCTGCACGAGCCATCCGCAAACCCTTTTTTTGCGTTTATGGACCAATGGGCGATTTAAAAAGCCGCCTGTTTTATACCTTTGCAGGACTAAAAAACGAATAAATGCTAAGATTGAAATTATTGGGGCTGTGCCTGCTACTCAGCATAGCCACCCTGAGCGCGCAGGATGGCGCACCGGAGAACTGGTTTAACCTCGACCCGGCGGATGGCGTGCCCGGCGTTAGCACCGAGCGCGTTTACCAGGAATTGCTTTCCGGAAAGGAGGGCAAAGAAGTGATTGTCGCTGTATTGGATTCAGGCGTTGATTTTGAGCACGAAGACCTTGATGACGTCATGTGGGTCAATGAGGATGAAATCCCGGGCAATGGCATCGATGACGACAACAACGGCTATATAGACGATATCCACGGCTGGAACTTCCTCGGTAATGCGGACGGCGAGAACATCGCCCACGACAACCTTGAGGTAACCCGCCTGTATAAAAAGTATCAGCAGATGTTCGAGGGCCGCGATGCCTCCGACCTCAATAAAAAAGAAAAAGAACTCTACGCCAAATACGAAGAGTATAAAGAAGTAGTGGAGAAAAAGCGCTCCGAGCTGGAAGAAAACGTGGGCGTCTACGCTGGCCTGGCAGAAGCGATGAAAAAGCTGCAGGAGGAAATCGGCAAAGATGAAGTTAAGGTGGAAGACTTTGACGACGTCAAAAGCGATGACCCCATGATGGCCTACGCCATCCAAATCGCTAAGTCCGTTATGGCGGAAGGGCAGTCCTTCGAGCGCCTTGTGGATGAGATGAGCGGCGCAGCGGACTACTTCACCAGTCAGTACGAGTACCACTACAACCCGGACTTCGACCCGCGCCCGACCATCGCCGATGATTTCGCGGACCCTTACGACCGCGACTATGGCAACAACGATGTCCGCGGCCCGGATGCTTTCCATGGCACACACGTGGCCGGCATCATTGCGGCAGAGCGGAACAACGACCTGGGCATCAAAGGGGTAGCTAATAATGTCCGCATTATGTCTGTACGTACCGTCCCGGACGGAGACGAGCGCGACAAGGATGTGGCAGCAGCCATCGTATACGCAGTAGACAACGGTGCTTCCGTGATCAACATGAGCTTTGGCAAAGGCGCTTCTCCCCGCAAAGAGCTGGTGGATGAGGCTGTACGCTATGCGCTCAAAAACGATGTGCTGATCGTGCACGCAGCCGGCAACGATGGAAAGGAAATTTCCGATGATAATAACTTTCCGACCGATAAGTATGCCAAGCGGGGCTTTCTGAACCTCTTTGGCCCGAAGTACGCAGAGAACTGGATTGAGGTAGGGGCCCTGAATTATCAGACCGGCGAAAAGCTGGCTGCTCCTTTCTCTAACTACAGCCCTGCTTACGTTGACCTGTTCGCGCCGGGTATGGAGATGTACTCCACCGTGCCGTTCAGCGAATACAAGAATGCACAGGGCACCAGTATGGCGGCACCGGTAGTAGCCGGCGTAGCTGCACTGATCCGTTCTTACTTCCCCGACCTTACAGCGGAGCAGGTGAAGGATGTGCTGATGCAAAGCGCTGAAAAGCAGAAAATTAAAGTGATCAAGCCGGGCAGCGAAGAGGACAAAGTGTCTTTTCAAACGCTGAGCGTAAGCGGTGGCATCGTCAATGCTTATCAGGCTGTGATGCTTGCCGCAAAGACGGATGGCAAAAAGAAAGGCGCAGACCGCCCGGATTTTGTCAGTGAAGAGCAGATTATGAAAAACGCGAAAAGCACTCAGCAGCCGGGCGCGCGCCCCTAAGCTGAATATTGCTTAACCGGATAAAAACGCCCGGATCAGGCTACCACGCCTGGCCCGGGCATTTTTTTTAGAGCCCGGCGAGCCAGCCCTTCAATTGCTGTAGCCGCTCTTTTTCTGTACCCCAGAGCTCCAGGTATTCCTGGTTCAACGCTTTCAGCTCCCGCTTGTAGATTTCGTAAAGCTCCTCCCGGTCATCCGGGTTTTCCCGCTGTGGGTCGGGCGTCCACGGTATGTCGATGCCGCAGAGCACCACCAGGCTATACTGCCGCTGATGGAGCTGTTCTAAAATATAAGGGTGGCAGCGGCCGTATTTATATTCCGACCAGATTTTGAGCACCAGCATACCGGTATCGCAGAACAGCCAGTCGCGGGCCCGGGCAGCAAGCCGGTCCTCGGCGGCAGCCTGCCCCTTGGCGATGGCCAGCAAGTCCTGTTCCTGATAGGGCCGCCCGAGCTCTTTGAGGAACTGACGGGCGTACTCCGGTACCCATTCATCCTGATATACCGCAGCGAGGCGCCTGGCGATTCTTGTTTTGCCGGTAGATTCCGGCCCGGTAAACAGTATTTTGTGCATGGCCGAAAAGGTATAAGAAGTGAGCAAATTTCCCGGCAACTTTATAACCAACAGGACGTTTAGAAGCCAAACAGCCTATTCAGGCCGTTTGCTCATTTGAAAGAATACCTTACATGCACGATATTGAGCCATTTTACCGCTGGCGCGATAAATACATAGCCTCTGATGACGAGCGTTCGCCTTTCTACGGCCGGACCTACAGCGAGTTTATGTTTACTAATAAGGTCTACAATTATTTCATCCACCCGCAGTGGGATGAGTTCGGCTCGCCCACGCTTTACCTGAAGGTAATTTACGCCGACTACGACGAGGAGTTTGCCATAATCGAGCTGATCGGGGAGTGGAACGATTGCCTGACCAACGATATCATGTACCTGAAGCGGGACGTTATTGACGCCATGTCGCAGGAAGGGATCCATAAATTTATCCTCGTCTGCGAAAATGTCCTTAACTTCCACGGCTCTGACGATTGCTACTACGAAGAGTGGTACGAAGACATAGCCGATGAGCACGGATGGATCGTCTTCGTCAACACCCTTGACCACGTTGCTGATGAAATGCGGGCCACACAAATACAGCAGTACGTCAATTTCGGGGAACAGTTCAACGACATTAACTGGCGCCCCCACAAGCCAAAATTGTTTTACAAAGTCATCGAAGCTATGGTCCACGGCGAGCTGAAGCGCTACCTGCCGGGCGAGCTCGAAAACCGCTAACATGCACAAATCAGGTTTCGTCAATATCGTCGGCCGGCCCAATGTCGGCAAGTCTACCCTCATG
>CAJXXJ010000572.1 GCA_913062745.1 uncultured Phaeodactylibacter sp. | reverse complement strand
GGACATCTGTGTTCATCTGTGGGCAATAAAGGCAGGCTGCCCACGGAGACCTCCCATTCGTGTACATCGGTGGGCAATAAAGACCATTAGTGTCTGCAAGCATTAGACGGGCTGACCAAAATCACCCAAAACAGATGACCAACCCCCTTGCCCCTAATCATCGGAAGTTACAACTTGAAGGCGTCCCAAAGCCCTGCACCATGTTATGGATACTACTCCTAAGCCTGTTGCTGCTAAGCCTCGCCGGTCTGTTTCTGGCCCGGATGGAGTTTCACATCAATACCTATCAGAACCACTACGAGCTGCGATGGGGCCCACTGCTGCAGGCAAAGGTAGACACCACAGAAGAGCTTCCTGCACTCGCCGTACGCTTAGGCCCCTTCCGGAAAAAGTGGCGCCTCAGCGACCTGCAAAGCAAGACGCTGAAGACAGACAAACCAAAAAAAACAGGCAAAAAGCCCAAAAAATCAAAGGCCTTCCCCTTACAACTCATCATTGATATACTGCGCAGCTTCCGAGTGCGGCAGTTTAAGCTGCAGATAGATACGGACGACTATGTGTGGAATGCATGGCTGTTCACCCCCGTGTATTTGATACCAGGACTGCGGCGGCATATAAGTATCAACTTCATGGGGCGCAACGGGCTCGTACTGCAAATCGAAAATCAATTATGGAGGCTGGGGCTCGCTGCCCTCCGCCACCTACCGATAAAACCTAATTTCTTAACCAAATCTTATCCGTCATGAAAATCAATCTGGAGGAATTACTTCCTAAAATTACCGACTTCCTGCAATCGGAAGCAAAGACAGAAACCATTATCGGCCAGCAATTTCAGCTGGGAGAATACAGCTGCGTACCCGTCATGCGCGTCGGCATGGGCTTTGGCTCCGGCGGCGGTGAAGGAGCAGATACCAAGCAGGGCCACGGCGAAGGCATCGGCCTGGGTGGCGGCATCGGTATGGAGCCCATTGGATTTCTGGTGAGCCGGGGCGAGGCAATCAACTTCCTGCCTACACGAGGCAAGAGCGGACTGGCGAGTGCTTTTGAAAAAGCGCCGGAATTGCTCGACAAGTACATGAATCAGCAGAAAAAAGAAACGGCCGCATAAAGCTGTACGGCAGCAGGGTCTGGATTGACCAGGAATGGGGGAAATTGCCAGCATGCCCCTTCTATTACCGGGGGCTCGCTTCACTTGTGAATCAGGCCCCTGTTTGATTGAGAAGGCTGCAGAGTATATGGCTTAATGCAAGTGGTCCGGGGCGTTTCTCCATGAGGTGCTACCCCTGGCGCGGGAAGTATACCCGGAAAGTCGTGCCTTTATCTACCTCACTATCAACCGTAATTCGCCCCCCCATGCCCTCCACCTGATACTTCGTCATGAACAAGCCCAGGCCCTGCCCGTCACTGCTCGTACTGTGCAGGCGGGGGCCCAGCTTAAAGAGGCGGTCACCGTACTTATCCATATCTATACCCAGGCCATAGTCCTTTACCACAATAAAAACCTCGCCATCACTTTGTCCTCCCATTACCTCTATCACTTTTGAAGCATCCGTAGTACCGTACTTGATAGCATTAGTCAACAGGTTTTGAAAGATGCTGTCGAGGTAAGCGGGTATTGCTTTTACTGTAAGCCCATCTGGGATGGAAAGCATCAGCTGAATTTCCCGCTCGCGTATCGTCTGATTGATGAGGCGGGAAACGCGCTCCAGCGTCTCCTCCACCGGGCAATCCTGGAGCTCCTGCGTATTGACCTCCCGTTCAAAGTTGAGCAGGCTATTGACGTTGCTGATGGTCGCATCGAGGGTCTCTGTAGTCTGTTGCAGCATCGCGATGTACTCCTTATTCCCGGGCTCCGCTTCGATCATTGTGGTGAGGCCCAGCATATTAGCCACCGAAGAGCGGATGTTGTGCGAAGTCATAAAGGAAAAATCACGCAGGCGCCGGTTCTGATCGGTAGTGGTGCTCAGCAACTGCTGCACTTCTTTTTGGCGCTGGGACCGGCTTCGGATATTGACCAGCAGCTGCGCAAACAGATACAGCAGCGTAATTTCTTTTTGGCTGTAAGTATGGTAGGAAGTCACAGAATCAAAGCCAACAAAACCGACACACTCCTCACCGTGCATCAGCGGGACTGTCAGCAAGCTTTTGATATCCTGCGGCTCCAAAATTTGGCGTAAGCCGCTATCCTTTTCGAGTGCGAATACATCCGGTACATACATCGGCTGACCGGCCTGATGGGACTTCACCCAGTCTGGTATCATATCCAGCGGGACACCCTGCAGGTTCTCAATTTGAGGTTCTACGCCCTCAGCACACCATTCGTAAGTGTTATTCGTGATGAGGTTTTCAAAATCATAATCAAAGATGTAGGCGCGGTCCACATCCACGAACTCTGCCATTTCTTTAAGCGATACATTGATGGCCCGCTCCACTTCATCCAGCGGCAAGTTGATGTACTTAGCGGAAATATTCATCAGGATTTCCTGCATCTCGTTCTGCCGTTTCATTTGCTCTTCCGCTTCCTTGCGGTCGGTAATGTCACGGCTGATGATGACCACCTCTCTCGTAGCTCGGTCTACATCACCAATCGTTTCCACCCACCGCCATTCGCCGTCCCGGTGCTTGATACGGTACTCGATGGAGTCCGCTGTATTTTCTCCGGCAGTCAGCTGCTGAAGCGCGTAGGTGGTGTCCGGAATGTCATCAGGGTGGACAAACATCGAAAAGTTATTACCCTCGGTTTCTTCCCGCGTGTAGCCGTAGTTGCGTTCCCAGCTGGGAGAGACGTACAGCAATTTCCCTTCCGGGCTGATTTTCATAACTGTATCGCCGATATTGTTTACCAGTATCTGATAATCCTGAACCCCTTCCTTTACCCGGCGTTCCAGCTCCTGATTGTAGGCAGAAAGCCGGCGGCTGCGGCGCTGAAACTGAAGGCTGCGGTAGACGCTCAGCCCGTATACCAAAAGCCCTCCTGCCAGCAGCATGCTCAGCAGGCCATACCAGGTCTCGTACCAGAGCGGAGTGGTTTTCACCCCAAACGTTAGCGGGCGGCTCCACTGATGGGCCAGTGATTGCCGGGCACTGACCTCCAGCTTTACCAGGCCGGCCGGCATATTGGAAAAGAAAACAGAAGGCTCTGCTGTAGAGACCTCGACGGTGCTGTCTTTGTACATGTAGCGCAGCCGGTATTTAGTCAAAGCCGCCGGAAAACCAACACTCAGCACATCGAGCGCCAGAAAGTCATTGGTTTTGATTTCGTATTGATCCTGGCCGGGCTGCAAGCCTTCGGCAGAAGACTCCAGGCTGTTGACCAGTGGCTGACGGCTCTCCCGGGGATGGAGGTTGACCGGTGCGAGGCCGACGCCCTGCGAGGTTCCGATCCAGATACGGCCTTCATCGTCCCGTGCAATGCTGCGGT
>CAJXXJ010000571.1 GCA_913062745.1 uncultured Phaeodactylibacter sp. | reverse complement strand
GGGGTAAACGCCCGGAAATGGCCAAAGCCGCTGCGGAGTACAGCGATCAGCTCATTCTCACTTCGGATAACCCCCGCACAGAAGACCCGGAACAAATCCTGGCCGATATGTGGGAAGGCATCCCGAAGGCAGATACCCGTAAAGTGCTTACCATCGTGAGCCGACGGGATGCTATACGCACTGCAGCAAGCCTCGCAAAAACCGGCGACGTCATACTCGTGGCAGGCAAAGGGCATGAGAAATATCAGGAAATCAACGGGCAGCGGCTGCCGTTTGACGACAAGGCGGTGCTGGCGGAAGCATTGGCGCAGTGATGCTCAACTTTTTGAGCAAGACCAACTGCAATGCCGGTGATTACCCCCCAGAATTTATATTTTTGTCGCCTCATTTAATCAGACACTATGCTTCTTCCGCTCGTAGATTGGATTGTTGAAACCTTCGGGGACTTCCGGGGGTCCGGACTGGTACAGTATATCACGTTCCGGGCAGGCATTGCCGCTATCCTTTCTCTGATTATATCGATGGTCTTCGGAGGCCGTATTATCCGTTTCCTTCACCGCTTGCAAGTGGGAGAGACGGTGCGCGACCTCGGCCTGGCCGGACAGTTGCAAAAGCAGGGCACTCCCACTATGGGTGGCGTCATCATTATCATGGCCATCCTGGTCCCCTGTCTGTTGCTGGCTGACTTGCAGAACGTCTATGTCGTTTTGCTTATCGTCAGTACCGTCTGGATGGCCGTCATCGGTTTTGTGGATGACTATATCAAGGTGTTCAAAAAGAACAAGGAAGGCCTGCGGGGCAGCTTTAAAGTGCTCGGGCAGATCGGCCTCGGCCTTTTGATCGCCCTGACGATGATCGCCAACGATGAGATCGTGGTACGCCTCGATGTGGAGGAAGCTAAGGAGTTGGGCTATACTGAAATGGTGGGGGACACCATCATCATTCCGGAGAACGTAGGCTTGCTGCCTGGCCCGGCAGAAAAAGGCGACTATAAAGCCAACCTGACCAATGTGCCATTTTTGAAAGGCAACCGCCTGGACTACGCCTGGCTGCTCCCGATCGGAGAGGCTCAGGCTTCCCGCTGGGTATGGCTGCTCTTTGTGCCGCTGGTCATCTTTATCGTCACCGCCGTTTCCAATGCTGCCAACCTTACCGACGGGCTGGATGGACTGGCGACCGGCGTTTCCGGCATCGTGGCCGCCGCACTGGGGATTTTTGCCTATGTGTCCGGCAATGCGATTGCTGCTAATTACCTCAACATTCTGCATCTGCCCGGCACCGGAGAGCTGGTGATCTTTTCCGCCTGCTTCGTGGGCGCCTGCCTCGGTTTCCTCTGGTACAATTCTTTCCCCGCCCAGATTTTTATGGGCGATACCGGAAGCCTTACGCTGGGCGGCATCATAGCGGCGATGGCGATCCTGCTGCGCAAGGAGCTGCTCATCCCGTTGCTCTGTGGTATATTTCTGATCGAAAACCTCTCCGTCGTGCTGCAGGTGAGCTACTTCAAGTACACCAAACGCAAATACGGAGAAGGGAAACGCATTTTCCTGATGTCCCCCCTGCACCATCACTACCAGAAAAAAGGAATGCCCGAAGTGAAGATTGTCACCCGGTTCTGGATTATCGGCATACTGCTGGCCGTACTGACGATCATCACGCTGAAGATTCGGTAAGCAAAAAGCAAATTTCTCCCAATACAATCCGGTATCTGGCCACGGCGTCAGATACCCTTTAATACATTCACACGGTATGAATACAGTGATTCTGGGTGCCGGCGAAAGCGGCCTTGGCGCAGCTCTGCTGGCACAAAAACACGGACATAAAGTACTGGTCTCCGACCGCGGGCAGATTGCTCCCCCCTTTTTGGAGGAATTGGAGCAGCACGGCATCCCCTACGAGCAGGGGCAGCATACCCGCGAGCGCATATTTGCTGCAGATGAGGTGATCAAAAGCCCGGGTATACCGGACACCGTACCGCTGATAGTGGAACTGCAGGAGGCAGGAATACCGGTAATCTCCGAGATTGAATTTGCCGGCCGCTACAATCGCGGCGGCTACGTCATCGGCATTACCGGCAGCAACGGGAAAACGACTACCACCCGCCTGGCTTTTCAGCTCATGAAAGCTGCCGGCTTCCATGCGGAAATGGGCGGTAATGTCGGCAAAAGCTTCGCCCGCTGCCTGTACGAGCAACAGCACGAATACTATGTACTGGAGCTCAGCAGCTTTCAGCTTGATGGTATCGCGGCGTTCCGGCCCGATATCAGCATGATTCTGAATATCAGCCCGGACCACCTCGACCGCTATGAGTACAAAATGGAGCATTACATCCGGGCTAAGTACCGGATCGCCATGAATCAGCAGCCCGGCGATAAGCTGCTGTACAAAGCGGACGACGAAAATATCATGTCGCAGTGGGCCGGGCACGACATCAAAGCGGAGTGTATCCCACTGCGGGCTGACATGCTCGAAGGGGATGGCTTTGCGATCAACGGCCACCGTTTTGATCTGCAAAAGACCCGGCTGCGGGGCACGCACAATTACATGAATGCCCTGTTTGCCGTTAAGGCAGCACTGCTGGCAGGAGCAGACCCCGGTAAGGTACAGCAAGGGCTGGAGGGTTTTCAGCCGGTAGCGCACCGCATGGAAGTTTTAGGCAAAGTGAAAGGTGTGGAGTACATCAACGACAGCAAAGCCACTAATGTGGACGCGGTGTACTACGCGCTCGGCGCTATGCAACGGCCGGTGGTTTGGATCGCCGGCGGGCAGGACAAAGGCAACGATTATGAGCCTCTGCTGCCGCTGGTGCGTGAAAAAGTTCGCGTACTGATTGCCATGGGGCTGGATAATGATAAACTGAAAGCTGCATTCGGTGCAGCAGTGGAGGAACTGCGGGAGGCAAAATCGGCTGAAGAAGCCGTGGCCCACGCAGCGGAGCTGGCCCGGGAGGGGGAGACAGTGCTACTGTCACCTGCCTGTGCCAGTTTCGACTTATTCAAAAATTACGAACAACGCGGAGCCCTGTTCAGCGCAGCGGTCCGCGCATTAGAAAAATAAATGGAGCAATAGCTCCGGAAATTTATGTCATTAGGCACGAGAATATATGCAGAACTGAAAGGCGACCGGGCCATATGGGCCGTGTTAGCGGTGCTGGCCATTTTCTCGGTACTGGCAGTGTACAGCTCAACGGGTACACTGGCCTACCGGAAGATGGGAGGCAATACGGAAGCTTTTCTGGTGAAGCACCTTGTGATAGTGGCGAGAAATATTGTGATCGTTGTTGTGTAATCTCACTATATTGACAAATCCGCCCGAGGCGGAACTCTGTTTACTGCGTTGCATCAGTCGTAAACCTTTTTTAAAATATGCTTGATATTCCTCAAAGGTATTCCTCCCTCGCGCCTTGTACTTCATTCAAATTTTGATG
>CAJXXJ010000570.1 GCA_913062745.1 uncultured Phaeodactylibacter sp. | reverse complement strand
GGCTGATCTCGTCCATGCCCGGCGCGCCGTGGACCACGAGCGCCCGGATGTGGCCCAGCTCCGCCAGCGCCCGGAACAGGCTCTGATACGCCACATCATCATCCTTCCCCTGCCGCACCATGATCAGATTCTTCTCCGGGTGCACGTAGATGTATTGCCCGAGAATACCGATGGCCATGAAGTCAGGGCCACAGACCTCATAAGCGTATTCCCCCTTTTTCGTCCGGTAAGCTTCGCCGGTTGGCGACTGCTGTGCAGCGGAGAGGGAATCCGGCTCCGTCTGCCAGCGCCCCATGCTGTACCACTGATACTGATAGCAATCATTAGCGTAATTGGGCTGCACGCTGCGCGCCACCCAGGCGGAATCGATCAGTTGCCGGCCCTGCCAGCGCCCACCCTGCATATACAGCCGACCGAATTTGGCGAAGTCGCGCGCCTGCGCATTCAGGCAGCAGAATGCTTTGGTGGTCCCGCCGGCTTTGCTGTCGTAGCTCCAGCTGGCAGGAAACTCCATGCCCAGCGGTTGCCAAATCTTCTCCTCCAGGTATTCCGGAACCGGCTTGCCCGTCGCCTTCTCGACGATTAGGGCCAGGAATTGGGTATTCACGCTCTGATACTCCCGGTAGGCGTCCGGCTCAGCGGCGAATTTGCTCTTCTCCAGGGTATATCTCTCCAGATGCCGCCCGTAGTAGTCCCGCGCTACCGGCGCAAAGGGGTTGGCGTAGCTCGTTTCGTTGTACTGCAGGCCGCTTCGCATATCGAGCAAGTGCTCAATCGTCAATTCGCGGAAGCGGGGGTCACGGGCAGCGAGCTCCGGGAAGTAGTTCGTAACCGGTTCCTGCACGCTTTTGATCGCGCCTTCCTGCACAGCAAAGCCAACGAGAGCGGATACAAAGGATTTGGCTACGGAAAAAGAGGGCACCGGGGGCGAGCCGGCTTCGTAGCCATCGAAGTAGCGCTCAAACAAAACGGTGTCTCTGCGGATGATGAGAAAAGAAAGCGACTTCCCGTAATCGCCAACGTACCCTGCCAGGGTGTAAGGCGTTCCGTCTACAGTAATGCGGGCTGTATCCAGCTTTTGCTGAATGCTGTCGTGAGCACGGGCAAATTCGAAGGGCTCGCCGGCGGCTTCGATTTCCCGGGCGGGGAATTTTTTATAGTCGTTGACGTCTGCAAAATTCCAGACGAAAAAGCGGCCGACGTGGCAGCTTTGGGCAATCAATAGCAAAGCAGTCAGGCAGGCCAGGCGCAGTAGCATATCGTCATTATTTTGTTGAGCTAAAGATAAAGATGTTTCCGGAATTGATGGCAGTAAGAAGTTTTTTGCCGGCAATCTGCACCGGGGCTCAGGGCACCGCACTGCCCGTTGGGCCCGGTCAGTCATGCTCCGTACTGCGCTTTAAATCTTACCACTCAACTGCAGGCCCGGCCTCTACCCAGCGCGGGAAGGTTGTTTCTGTCAGGCGCCGCAGTTTGGCCAGCAGCGCCAGAGCTTCCAGAATGTCATCTTCCCGCTCCGTGAATTCGTCCATCATCAAACGCCAGGCGGCTATACTACGGTCAATAGCTACCAGGACAATACGGGCGGTGCGGTTAGCATCGCTTTGTTCGGGGCTCTCCCATACATCGCTGTGCATGTCATAGGTGTTTTAGGTTTACACATTGGCGCTTTACGCAAATTAAAAAAAATTATCTGAAGTTTCCTTAATCCACCGCATTGCAGTATACAGGGCAGCAATGGTCCTGCCTGAAAGCGCCCACCTAAGCCGCCCGCTGTGACCGCCACAGGAAATAGCCAATCAACCCGAAAATCAGCACGAGAAACACCGGCAGGAACCAGGTGCCGAGCCCGTCCCAGCGCTCCCGGGCAGCCTGCACCGTGCCGTAGGTGATGTAAGCAAAAGAGCAGCTGATGAATGCCGCCAGGCTTCGGATCATGCGGGAGGCAATGCGGTACTGTTCCTGCGCATTTTGCTCAGTGATGGGCACATTGTAATTAAAAGTATGCGGATGGCGGCTCAGGTACTGCATGAAGATAAACAGCAAAACGCCGATCGCAGGCAGCACCAAGATGATCTTTTTATCACCAAAACTGTCCGGCTGCCCGGCGGCATCGAAGTGGTGCGGGATAATTTCCGGCAGCATGGGGTAGTAATACAGCGTGAAGCCCAGCAGCAGGGCTACACCGGCCCAGCCTACGGCGTTGATGGCACGGTCGGCAGGCATCAGGGGAATTTCAGGTTTGGGGCGGCTCATTAGATGTTGCGGATTAAAGTTGATGGAGCAGAAAGATAGGCATTTTCACCGTTTCCTGAAACAGGGGCCAGGCTTCCCGGCAGGAGCAGTACGGCTACTTTTATTTTTGGACGCATTGATCAGAATGAGTATATTAGAGACATGAACCAAAGTTCCTGAGCGGCGCTGTACGACCACGCTCTAAGCCGGCTGTACGACGATGTAAGCTACGGAACGCTATTCGCTAAAATTCTAAACTTGTAA
The DNA here is from genome assembly GCA_913062745.1 of uncultured Phaeodactylibacter sp. Classification (GTDB taxonomy): domain Bacteria; phylum Bacteroidota; class Bacteroidia; order Chitinophagales; family Saprospiraceae; genus Phaeodactylibacter. The sequence continues at coordinate 941 of CAJXXJ010000570.1, read as the reverse complement.
AGCTTATGAAAACCATGCGCTCATTACTCCTCCTGCTTGCACTGCCTGTGATGGTATACGCTCAGGCCAACGAAAGCTTCCAGGCCCGTCAGGCTAATCTGGAGGACCTAAGCACCGCCAACCCGGCCAACACCAGCGCAATGACGTTCGACTACTCCTACCGTGGGGTCAAAGGCACGCCCTACCGATACGACAGCTGGCAGAAAGGGGTGATTTGGACCCGTAAGGACAAGACCATTGAGGTTGGAATGCTGAACATCCATCTGGTGGACCAAATCCTGCTTGCCGCCGTCTCTCCGGGAAATGCAGCACAGATTCCGGCCGATTCGCTTAAGCGGGTCGTAGTGGCCGGTACTAACGACATGGTCTTCGTGCCGCTGCCGGTAGAAGAGGTGGAAGGACAAGCGGCCAGTAACAAAAAAGGTGGGCGGTCTGCCTTCTACGAATTGCTTGCGGAAGGCCGCCTTTCTCTTTACAAACGTACCGAAAAGCCCTTTATGGAGGCCAATTACAAAGGTGCCTACAGTGCGGACCGCCCCTACGACGAGTACATGGAGGAAAACCACTACTACGTACTCCATGACGGGGAGTATGTGGAGGTTAAGCCCCGCCGCCGGTCCATTGAAAAAGCGCTGCCGGCCTTCAAAACCCAAATCCGGGAGCTGGTCAAAGCAGAAAACCTGGACCTTACGACTGATGAGGGGATGAAGGAGTTGTTCCGGCTGTTGAATGGAGCCTGAAAAGCGAGCAACACTAAAAAATAAACTGCCGGCAGTTTCAATTAAAGACTACCCCAAGCTATGCCACCGAAGAAGAGAAGCTGCCGCTCATCGGCCTGGCGCCGGGTATAGCACCATCCGGATTCACTCCGGCTGAGCACATCCTGCGCGGACAGCTCATACTTTGGATCGAGGACGCCAACGCTTCTCCTGCCGTTACTA
>CAJXXJ010000569.1 GCA_913062745.1 uncultured Phaeodactylibacter sp. | reverse complement strand
TGGCTGTTGGAGTCGATAGAGCGTTGGGCCTCTTCGCCGGCAGCCACGCTGTCGTACAGTTCGGTGAAAACCGGTGCCACCGCATCGCGGAATTTGTTCTTCCAGTCCAACGCCCCCCGCTGAGCGGTGGTAGAGCAGTTGGCGTACATCCAGTCCATACCGTTTTCCGCTACCAGCGGCATCAGGCTTTGGGTCAGCTCTTCTACCGTCTCATTGAACGCTTCGCTCGGGGAGTGGCCGCGACGGCGCAGCTCGTTGTACTGAGCTTCAAATATGCCCTGAATGGCACCCATGAGCGTGCCGCGCTCGCCGGTCAGGTCGCTGTAGACTTCCTTCTGGAAGGTAGTTTCAAACAGATAGCCCGAACCGATGCCTACGCCCAGTGCCACAACGCGCTCATGCGCACGGCCCGTAGCATCCTGGAAGATAGCGTAGCTGGAGTTGAGGCCCCGCCCCTCCACAAACATGCGGCGCAGGCTGGTGCCGGAGCCCTTCGGTGCCACCAGGATGACGTCAATATCCGGCGGAGGGATGATACCGGTACGGTCTTTATAGGTGATTGCGAAACCGTGGCTGAAGTACAGGGCTTTGCCCGGGGTCAGCAGCGGCTTGATTTTTGGCCAGAGCTCAATCTGCGCTGCATCCGAAAGTAAGTACTGTACGACCGTAGCCCGCTCCACTGCTTCCTCAATGGAGAACAGCGTTTCGCCGGGGATGAATCCGTCGTCTACCGCCTTGTCCCAGGAACGGGATGGGCTGCGCTGTCCCACAATGACATTAAAGCCGTTGTCCCGAAGGTTGAGTGCCTGGCCAGGGCCCTGCACCCCGTAGCCGATGATTGCAATAGTCTCGTCCTGCAGGGTATGTTGCGCTTTCTCCAACGGGAATTCTTCCCGCGTCACGACGTTCTCTTCCACGCCGCCAAAGTTCATCTTTGCCATAGTTATGATAATTTGTCAGGGCCGTTGCCCGTAAATGAAGTTGTTGTAGTTTGAGTGGTTTTTGGTTCCGGGTTCCGGGTTCATAGTTTTTGCTCGCTTTGGGTTGTATTTTTTAGGGGTATGTGGGTGCTCCCCTTTCACGCTCTCACCTTTTCCCCCCTTCCCCACTCAGCGCTTCCACCGCCGCCAAGTGCTCCTTCAGCGGCTCCATAGCTTTGGGCACGGCCACCCGACCTGAGCGGACAAATTCGTAGATGCCTACCTGCTCCAGGTCGCGCAGCAGGGCCTGGGTTTCCTCGCTGTGCCCGGTCTTTTCCACCACGATGTATTCCGGTTCTATGCTCAGGATGCGAGCGTTGTGGGAACGGATCAGGCGCTCGATCTTTTCGCCGGAAGCGAAGACGAAAGTGGGGATTTTGTACAGTGCCAGCTCCTGGTAGATGATTTCCTCATGCCGGTAGTAGAACGCCTTGATGACGTCCACCTGCTTTTCCAGCTGTGCTACGATCTTGCGGACTTCCGTTTCCGGGATCGTAACCACGATAGTGAAACGGTAGATATCGGGCTTGGAGGACTCCGAAGAGTTCAGGCTTTCGATATTGATGTAGCGGCGGGTGAAGACGCTGACTACCCGGTTGAGCAGGCCTGCTTTGTGCTCGGTAAAGACGCTAATGGTAAATTCTTTAGCTTCCATAGGTCGGTAGGAGTTAAGTCAAGCGGATTTCAGTAACGCTGCACCCGCTTGGGATCATGGGGAAAATATTTTCTTCTTTCTCTACCCGGACGTGCAGCAGGAAAGGGCCTTCCGTGGCGAGCATTTCGCTGACTGCTGCCGGGACATCCTCTGCCTGATCGACTACCCGGCCGGGCACGCCAAAGCCTTCGGCTATTTTGAGAAAATCCGGGTTTTGCAGTTCCACGGAGGAGTAGCGGCGGTCAAAGAACAGCTGCTGCCACTGCCGTACCATGCCCAGGTAGTTGTTGTCGAGCAGGACAATTTTGACGCCTACCTTCCACTGACTGAGCATGCCCAGCTCCTGAATGGTCATTTGGAAGCCGCCGTCGCCGATGAAGGCGATCACTTCCCGCTCTGGTTGTGCGAGCTTAGCGCCAAAAGCGGCCGGCAGCCCGTAGCCCATTGTGCCCGCTCCGCCGGAGGAAACCCATTGATCGGTGGATTGGTACTCGTAGTAGCGGGCGGCGACCATCTGATGCTGGCCGACGTCTGTGGCAACGACAGCTTGCCCTTGTGTCTGCCGGGAGACTTCCCGGACCACCATGCCCATGCGGATACTGCCGTTTTGGCCGGCGGACATATCTTTGTTGATTACCTTTTCCTGCTCGATGGCCTCGCAGGCAGCGAACTCATCGTACCATTCCGGGTATTGCTTTTCCTCCACGAGCGGCAGCAGGGCCTCGAGGGCTTCTTTGGCATCAGCCAGCACCGGCAGGTCTGCGGGTACGTTTTTATTGATCTCCGAGGGGTCAATCTCGATGTGGATGACCCGGGCCTGCCGGGCGTAGCGGCTCACGTCACCGGTCACGCGGTCGTCAAAGCGCATGCCGATAGCGATGAGGAGGTCGCACTCGTTGGTTTTGATGTTGGGGCCATAGTTACCGTGCATACCGAGCATGCCCATGTGCAGCGGGTGGCTTGAGGGGATAGAGGACAGCCCGTGGATGGTGCAGCCCAGGGGGATACCCGTTTTTTCCACAAAAGCGCGGAAGGCTTCCTGCGCACCGCTGATTTGAATACCGTGCCCGGCCAGGATGAACGGCTTGCGGGCGTGGTTGATCATGCGGGCGGCCTCGGCAATAGCGCCGGGGTCGAGCTTAGGGCGGGGGCGGTAGCTGCGGATTTTTGCCCCCCGCTGATACCGGAAATCAAGGCGGCCAATCTGCGCATCCTTGGTGATGTCAATGACGACCGGGCCGGGGCGTCCGGTGGTGGCGATGGTGAAGGCCTCTTTGACGATGCGCGGGATATCGCGGATATCGAGAACGAGGACATCATCCCGGTTCTTTTGCTGTTCAAATTCATCCTTGGTCATAGACGATATATTAATGGCTGAAAAAATAATACACCTAGTATAGCAAGACGTACCGAATACTGCAGTTTGCTACACTATACCAATGAACAATCAAACCGAATGGTATCGCGAACTCATCCGGCCCGAATGGGCACCAGCAACCGGTGGGAGCGAATACGCCTCGCACGTGATGCGTGGTGTTGAAGGAGGACACGACGGCATGAGCAACCAGCCCGAATCGCCCCGTACATCCCCCGCTGCCAACCGCCGCCGCAAACTGGCGGTCGAAGACTATGTCGAAGGCGTGTTGCAGGGTGACCGGACCATCTTCGCCCGCACCATCACCCTGGAGCGCATCCCCCAGGAACTCGTCGAGGTGTTCGGCCAGATCTCGACCGATCCGCTCGTCATCCTCCTGATGATCAACATCCTCCTCCTCGTGATCGGCACGCCGGTCGCGCTGGCGCTCGCCGGGGCCTCGCT
>CAJXXJ010000568.1 GCA_913062745.1 uncultured Phaeodactylibacter sp. | reverse complement strand
CGCCGTAGGTGCGGTCATGTTGGTAGCCCAAAACGGCAAAAAATGGTGGGAGCGCCGTAGGTGCGGCTATATCGTACCTGCTGCGCGCCCGGCAACGACCCAGCCAATCGGCCCAATCAGTGCACCGCCCCACGGAGGAACCAAGGGCGCAGTGGGAAACTGCACCCTTGGGGCTGCCGGGCCGCTGGCCCTCTCCGGGGGAATCAGCTGTGGAGATACCGCCCGGCCAAGCGCCGTAGGTGCGGTCATGTTGGTAGCCCAAAACGGCAAAAAATGGTGGGAGCGCCGTAGGTGCGGCTATATCGTACATGCTGCGCGCCCGGCAACGACCCAGCCAATCAGTCCCCCCAGGAACCAGGGGCGCAGTAGGAAACTGCACCCTTGGGGCTCCTTCGCCCCTGCCGCTCCTATGTGCCTTTATGTTTCCCAATACCTGCTCCACACCACGGTAAGAAATCGCCCCGCTGAAAAGGCACCCGGCCCGGGCGCGACCTTCTTGTACCCTTACATCGGATTCAGGGGGGCGCGTGAGCGCTGTGCAAGGCTTGGCCCCGCTACTGCCGTTTAGGCCGGAGCGGGGCTGAGCGATGAGCGAACCTGGAACATAGCGACCCTCTGCCCGACGCTGGAACCTCAGTGGAGAGGGCAGAGGGGCACGCCCGTATATCTGAAATTTTTGCAATCACAAACCAGATAGTGTTGTGCTGTGCTTGTTTTAATCCTCCGTTGGGTCCGCCACGTAGCCGGTGAAAAGCATGGTGTTGGTCGGGATATGCCGCAGCACGAGCACAAAGGGCTGATCGAAGCGAAAGACGGGCGGCATCGAGGTGGCACCAAAGCCGATGCTTGTGGCAGCTGCGCCCTCTGCTCCCTTTTCGTCAATTTCAAGTACCGATTGGTGCACCACTTGTTTGATGAAGACATTGCCGCCGTTCAAAGCCTGGCCCATCGGCCGGAAGTCCGCCTCAGCGGGCAGGAAGGCATCCGTTATGCCCAGCTGCTTAAGGGAGGCGATGAGGTCATTTTTATACTCCAGCTTTAGCTTGGGGAAGAAGACCATCGCGCGGCCCGGTTGCAGGGAATCGAGCAAGCTGTGCCAGCGGACGACGCCCATCGTGCCGGGCCAGCCTGCCTCCATAGCTTCGGGCCGGATGAGGCAGAGGCTGAAGGTAGAATCGCGGAAAGGCAGGTCTACCATCTGCAGGCCGTCGGCAGTAGCGGTGGTGAAGTTGCGGTCGCCGAATACAAAATCAGCCGACACCTGACTGCCATCAGCTGTGGTGAAGGGGGCCGCCTGCGTGGCGTCTTCGGAAAAGCCAGCCGCCCAGTCCGCTTTGAAGTACAGCGCATTGATCAGAAAAGCCACATCTTCAGCGGTAATCTGATCGAGCAGGCTGGTGATTTTATCATTGGTCTGTTCCGCTACCCAGCCGTTGATCGCCTCCACGCTTTCCTGGCTCTGCCGGAAGTCGAGTATCTCTGCATGGCAGTCATAATGCTCCATCAGGGTGGAAAGGTATTCCGACTCTACGTCGATGCGGTTGTCGTCGTAAAAATAAGCGTTCGCAAGCGTCACCTCCGGATGCCCGCTGTCCTGCAGCTCCTGTGCGAGTGCGCTGTACTGGCCGAGGAGGTTTTCCGGCAGCGCGACGTTGCCGATTGCCTGGTTGATTTCAGACTGTGTATTGCCGCCTGCGCCCGGTAGCGCCATCAGCAAAGCCGTTTGTATGCTCAGGGGCGAAAGCAGGATGTTGGCCTGCGGATTGGCGCTTTGCTCTTCGCGGAAAAGTTTCCAGCCCATCGATTGATTCATCTCCGGCAGCTCGCTCAGGATTTTAAGGTCAGGCTCTGCAGCCGGTGCTTTAGCTTGCTCGCAGCTCAGGGCTAAAAAGGCAACAGGCAGGCAAAGCAGGATTAATTTTTTCATAATGATCGGGATTGGTTTGCCGGGAAGACGAGGCCGGGCGGCATGGGGTTGGGTCCAATTCAGGGAATGCCTCAATACCGGGCCAGAATCCGGCAATTTTCATAATCTAAGCGCATACGGCCTACTGTAAAACATAATTTTTTACGACCTTAAGCGCACCAAACTAACCACCGATACACCGTGCAGATAAAAAAACCTACTAAAACGTACGATGCCGTCATCGTCGGATCCGGCGCAGGCGGCGGCATGACGGCCAAAGTCCTGGCCGAGCAGGGGCTTTCCGTAGCCATAGTGGAGGCCGGCCCCTTCTTTGACCCGGCGGACCCGGCTACCAAAACGCAAATGCGCTGGCCCTACGAAAGCCCCCGCCGCGGCGCCGGCACGCAGCGCGCATTTGGCGACTTCGACATGGCCTACGGAGGCTGGGAAATAGACGGAGAGCCTTACACGCAGGAGGAAGGCAGCAACTTCCGCTGGTTCCGCTCCCGCATGCTGGGCGGGCGCACCAACCACTGGGGCCGCATCTCCCTGCGTTTCGGCCCGGACGACTTCCGGCGCAAAGACATCGACGGGCTGGGCGCTAACTGGCCCATCACCTACGAGGACATTAAGCCCTATTATGATAAGGTGGATAAGCTCATCGGGGTATTCGGCACCAACGAAGGGCTGCCCAATGACCCGGACGGATTCTTCCTGCCGCCGCCCAAGCCGCGGCTGCACGAGTGGTACTACGTGAAAGCGGCCCGCAAATCCGGCGTAACCGTCATCCCGAGCCGCATGTCGATGCTCACCAAGCAGATCAATAAGGAGCGCGGCGTTTGTTTCTACTGCGGGCAATGCAGCCGATCCTGCTCCGTTTATGCTGACTTCAGCTCCGGCAGCTGCCTCATTTTCCCGGCTCAGAAATCCGGCGGGCAGATCGACCTCTTCGTCAATTGCATGGCGCGCTCGGTGGAGACCGGGCCGGACGGCAAGGCCAAAGCCGTCAGCTACGTCAACAAAGAAGACCGCCTGGAGTACCAGATCAAAGGCCGGGTGATTGTGCTGGCTGCATCCGCCTGCTCTACCGCCCGCATTCTGCTCAACTCCAAACCGGACGGGCTGGGCAACAGCAGCGGGCTTATCGGCCGGTATCTGCACGACTCCACCGGCTCCAGCATGTGGGGCTTTGTGCCTGCACTGATGGACCGCGAGCGCTACAATGAAGATGGCGTGGGCGGGCTGCATGTCTACTCGCCCTGGTGGCTCGACAATAAGAAGCTGGACTTCCCGCGCGGCTACCATATCGAGATCTGGGGCGGGCAGGGTATGCCCGGCTATGGCTTCGGTTTTGGGCACGACCAGGTGCAGCGCGCATTGGGCATACAGCCCGGCGGCTACGGCAAGGATTTGAAAAACCAATACCGCCGAACCTTCGGGGCTTTCATCGGCATGTCTGGCCGCGGCGAGTCCGTAGCGCAGTACGACAACTATTGCGAGATTGACTCAGACCGCGTGGACGAATGGGGCATCCCCGTGCTGCGCTTCAACTACCAGTGGACGGAC
>CAJXXJ010000567.1 GCA_913062745.1 uncultured Phaeodactylibacter sp. | reverse complement strand
GCTCCGCCCGCTTTTGGCGTAAGGAAAGAGGGAAAAGAGGCTACCTGAGTTTCATTGCGAGCCAGTTGCCGGAACAGGAGCTGTAGGACAAGGCTACAGCGCGCTCAACACTTCCTGCGCCTGCTCGTAAAACGGCGACCCGGTTTCAATCTTCCGAAGGAGGCTTTCTGCAGCAGCGCTGTCCCCGGTTTTCAAAAAACTCAGCGCCCGGTACCAGTCCGCATAATCGGCAAGACCGGGCGCCGCCGCACTGACTTCAGCAAACAAGCGCCGGGCTGCTTCCGGCTCACCGGTCTCCATTTTGGCAATGCCCAGGTAAAGTCTGGCTTGCTGATCTTCCGGGAAGGCCTTCAGGTATTCCTCCAGCTGTGCGTCCGCCTGCTCGTAATTACCGGTATTAAACGCTTGTTCGGTGGCGGCCCAATTGGTGGTAGTTGTGCTTTTTTCGGAAAGCGCAAGGGGCGGGAACTCAGCGTACTCCTGATACAAATCCGGCTGTACAAACACGGGCCACAGCACAAAGAGCAGAATAGCAGCAGCCGCCGCCGCAGTTGCCCAGCCGATCCAACGCAGGCGGCCCCGCTGCTTCGGTGGTGCCTCCGCACGGAAGTGTTCTGCTCCTTCTGCTTCCAGTACCGCTTTTAGTGCAGCCCGCTCCTCGTCGTGCCTCAGCAGGAATTCCATATCCCGCTGTAATTCCAGCTGCTTTTTGAGCTCCGGGTTTCGGCTCAGCTCTTCCTCAAAAGCCTGCTGCTGCTCCGGCTTGAGCCGGCCGCTCAGGTAATCGTCTATGCGTTTGGACTCCTCCATGATTAATCGTTGTAGTGCTCGTAATACAATTGACGCCAGCGGGTAAGGCAGCGGTGCTTGTTTTGGTAAACGGTATTGGTACTGCTGATGCCCAACTGCTCCGCTACTTCCTCTGCCGGCAGCTCCTCGGTAATCAGCAGCGCCAGTACGCGGCGGCACTGCTCGCTCAGGTACTGAAACACCTGCTCCAACCGCTTCTGCCGGGCCGCTTGCTCCAGGGTAGCTTCTGCCGCTTCCCACTCGTCTGCTTCATTATCGTATCGGCCGGCCTCCGCATTTCTTACGCCATCATCCTTCTTTTTTCGCGAAAGCCGGTCGTACCACCGCCGCTTGCAGATGGTCATCAGCAGTCCGCCAAAGGAGCCCTCGAATGGCTCACCGCGCAGGCAGTACCGGTCGTAGATCGCCATCAGCGCTTCCTGGAAAAGGTCCTGAGCGTCCGAATCCGATCCGCTGTTGTTGCGCACCCACTGCCGGACAGACGGAGCAAAGGCTTCGTATATCTCCCGTATGCCCCGGTTATCCCGCTCCCGCAGCGCTTTAAGGTAAGAGGTCACAGAAGCCATAGATTGATTTTTGACTAAGATACCATTTTTGAGCGGAGCACAGCAGAGGAGCAGCCAGCCAGAACCCTTAACAAAATCTTAACACTTACACCCGTAAGAAATCTCAATGCCACCGGATAAGGGGGTGAAAACAGACAACAATCAATTAAAAAACTAAAAGTCATGAAAACGTTATTTCAAATCATCCCTATCCTTGCTTTTGCAGCCACTATCACCTTCAGCAGCTGCGAAAAAGACGAGCCCGCCGCCATAGGCCCGAATCCGGAAGACTTCCGCCAACTCTGGGACCAGGCGCTGCAGGCACGCACCCAAACCGCTACTTTCCAGGCTGAAGACGGGCTGAACTTCCTCTCCGAAAGCGGTGCGGAGCTCAACATCGCCCCGGGCTGCCTGACAGACGGCACCCAAGCCGCTACCGGCACCGTAGAACTCGCATTTGTGGAGCTCTACAGCCGCGGTAATATGCTGGCTACCAACAAGCCTACTATGGGCATCACCGAAACCGGAGCACTTGCCCCCCTCGTATCCGGTGGCGAATTCTTTATCGAAGTCACCCAAAACGGGCAGGCCCTGACCCCCGGATGTCCCATGATGCTACGCGTACCGTCCAGCCTGACCGGCGGCGGAGACCCGGCTATGACCCTCTGGGAAGGAAACATAGATGCAGACGGCAACCTGACCTGGGAAGAGGAAAAAGAAAATCCGGATGGGCAGGAAGACCGGGTATTCACGGAAGGAGAAGGTCAGCAGGCGCAGTACTATGTATCCTTCGGTGATTTTGGCTGGACCAATGTAGACCGCTTCTTCAATGACCCGCGCCCCAAAACAACCCTGCAGGTGGCCGTACCCGATGGCTACGATGCCGATAACAGCGCCGTGTACCTGTCCTACGATGGAGAACCGAACACACTGGCCAAGCTTGATACCTACGACAGCGCCACCGGCTACTTCTCGGAGCACTACGGCCAGATTCCGGTCGGCCTGAAAATGCACATCATCTTTGTCACCGAGGACGCGGGCCAATTCCGCTACGGCATCAAGGGCGTAACGGTAGCCGAAAATGACACCTATAGCTTCACCATAGGCGAAACCACTACCGGCACGGAGCAGGACCTGGTCGACGCTATAGATGTGCTGCCCTGATTTTTTACCGGCCGGCAAAATGGATGCCACAAAAAGACATTTATAATCCCTGAACACGGCTCCCGGGCACCGCCCCGGGGGCCTTTTGTACGAAAAACCCTATCTTAACAAAATGCCCAAAATTGCTGCCCTATGAAAAAACTACTGATCACCGGAATGGCCCTGGCCGTATGGAGCACGCTGCTCAGTCAGGACAACCCGGCCCCGCAGGCGGATTTTCTGATGCGGATGAGTGGTGCCCATCTGGAAGTACAACCACTGCTGCCTCCCCTGCAGCAAATCGCTGGAGCCCCTCCCGCTTTCTACGAGTACTACTGGGAATTCGGGGACGGAACTTACAGCTTTGAAGAGTCGCCAACACACCTGTACCGAGACACATCTGCACACGAAGTCCTACTGCTGGCCACCGGCAAGTACGACAACGGCAAAGCACCCCGTTCGCGTAAGCGGAGCGCAAAACCTAAAAAAGCGGCTGCGCGGGAAGAGGTGGCCTCCACCAATCCCCTGAATGCGCTGCAGCACGAATCCGACTGGCTTGGCTTGAAAGCCGTGCGCAGCCCCCGCCCGGGCGAGGAGCTCATCCTCATACTCTCCTACGCCAACCGCAGCCCGCTGCCACAGTCCGGCCGGCTGGAATTTGCCTACAATGAAAACGCCTACTCCCGGGCACACTTCCGGTGGCAGGAAGCCCGCACCCACCACGGCGAGGCAGCTGCCAGCCCATTGCTTTCGCAAAACCAGCCCCGTATACCCACCGAAGCCTGGTCGGGTAATGCCGCCCCCACAAACCTCTACGAATTGCAACTGCCGGCTTCCCCTGCTCAACTGCAGAGCCGCTACCGGGAGCAGCGCGCCTGGTCCTTTTCGGGCCTGCAGCCGGGCGAAGTGCGCAATCTGTTTCTCTCTCTGCAAGCTACCGAAGATATGCTGGCTGACACCAACGCGTTCATTACCGTAGA
>CAJXXJ010000566.1 GCA_913062745.1 uncultured Phaeodactylibacter sp. | reverse complement strand
CGCAGCACATCGCTCTCGTCCAGCCCCAGCCCGGCAAAGTGGTGCACGATCTTCATCACGTCTTCCTGATAGACCATTACGCCGAAGGTCTCGCCCAGCTGCTCCTCAAAGACCGGGTGCAGGTACTCGAAGCTGTCGGGCTGGTGGAACCGGCGGATGTACTCCTTCATCATGCCGGATTTGGCCACGCCCGGCCGGATGATGGAACTCGCCGCCACCAGATGCACGTAGTTGTCGCAGCGCAGCTTCTTCAGCAGCCCCCGCATGGCCGGCGATTCGATGTAAAAACAGCCCATGCAGTCGCCGGAGCGCAGCTGCGCTTTCACCCGCTCATCTTCCTTAATGCGCGGGATATCGTGGATGTCCACCGCCTTGCCCTGATTGCACTTCACCAGGCTCACGGCCTCCTTGATGTGACCCAGCCCGCGCTGACTAAGCACGTCAAATTTGTGAAAACCAAGCTCTTCTGCATGATACATATCGAATTGTGCAATCGGGAAGCCCTTGGGCATGAGCTGCAGAGCGGTATGGTAGTAGATCGGCTGTTCTGAAATGATAATCCCGCCAGCGTGGATGGAGAGGTGGTTGGGGAAGCCCTCTAGCTTGCGGCCGTAGTGCACGATTTTGCCGGCCAACTCGTGGTGCTGCTCCGGCTCATAGGGCGAAGCCACAATTTTGTCGATTTCGCCTTTCGGCAAACCGTAAACCTTACCCAGCTCCCGCACAACAGAGCGGCCCTTGAAGGTGGAATAAGTGGCAAGCAGCGCGGTGTGGTCCCGGCCGTAGCGCTTGAAGATATAGTCCGTCACATCGTCCCGCTCATCCCAGGAAAAGTCGATGTCAAAATCTGGCGGCGAAGTGCGGTGCGGGTTGATGAAGCGCTCGAAGTACAGCCCCAGCTCCATCGGATCTACGTCGGTAATGCGCAGGCAGTAAGCTACGATGGAGTTGGCGCCACTCCCCCGCCCTACATGCCGGTAGCCGGCGGATTCGGCGTAGCGCACGATGTCCCAGGTGATAAGGAAATACGGGCAAAAATCCTGCTGCTCGATCACCCGCAGCTCCCGCTTGACGCGCTCGAGGGTGGCGCGGTAGGCCGGCGAGTCCGTGCCCAGGTGGCCGTAGCGCCGCTCGCAGCCGTTCAGTGCCAGCTTTTCCAGCAGTTTGAAGTCGCCGGCTTTGCTGCCTGTGAAGCTTTGCCGGTTGAGGTGCAGCCCGGGCTTGAAGTCGATACTGCAGGAGTCCAGCAGCCGCTCGGCGTTTTCGATCAGGTAAGGCTGGGTTTTGTAAAAGGCTTGCAGCCGCTCCGGGGGCATTAGCCGCTCGGACGCCTTGACCGTTTGCTGACGGCTGAGCTTGCTGAGCAGGGTGTTCTCGTCTATGGCACGCAGCAGCCGGTGCAGCTCGAAGCCTTCGTTGTCGGCAAAAAAGACCGGGCTGAGGGCGACCAATTTGTTTTTATGCTCCAGCAGCTCGTGCCCAAACAACCGCGCTACGTGCTCCGGCCGGATGCCCAGAAACTCTTCCTCGCGGAATTCCTGAATGGGCTTTACAAGGCGGGGGTAGATGATGTAGGCGTGCTGCATGGGCGGTGCGCATTCCGGCAGCGGCTGCCCGTTGAGCGAGGCCCGGCTGAGCAGTTGGTTGAGCTCGCGTACGCCCTCCGCATTCCGGGCCAGCCCGATGTACAGGCAGCGACCGTCCTGCCGGTATTCCAGCCCCACTACCGGCTTGATCCCGGCTTTTTCGCAGCAGCGTACAAATTCATGCGCACAGCTCATGTTATTGATGTCCGTCAGTGCCATAGCCGTGTAGCCTGACTGCGCGGCGCGCTCAGTCAGGGCAGACGGTGGCAGGGTGCCATACCGCAGGCTGTAGTAGGTATGGGCGTTCAGCAACATAAGTTTTCGTCATAGTATGCGGGGGCAATATAACTTTTTTGTTTGAAATAATATGTTTACACTTGCTTATGTTCATCAATTCCGCACCTTATGGAAAGAATAGCTAATGCCCTAAAACCAAAATTGAGACGAACAAATGGAGTGCCACCCTGGAGGAGCTGATCACTTACTGCAGGAACCTGCGTATCCCTGTCAGGGCAGTCATCCCTGAGCTTTTTGATGGGGAGGCGGGTTGAAGTCTCCTACTTGCTTTTCCGCTGCTTCAATGGTAACAAACCACCCCACGCGTCGTACCTTCGCAATAAAAAATGCTACCCAGCCAACGCCACCTGTTCGACCTGCCCAATGACATCGCCTACCTGAACGGCGCCTACATGTCCCCGCAGCTGAAGTCCGTCGAGTCCGCCGGGAAGATCGCGCTGCGGCGCAAAAACCGGCCCTACGAGATACAGCTGGACGATTTTTTCCAGCCCGTGCAAGCCTTGCGGGAGGCTTACGCCAAACTCATCAACTGCCCGGCGCCGGGGCGCATTGCGCTTATCCCTTCCGTATCCTACGGCATGGCGGCCGTAGCCAATAACCTGCCGCTGCAGCCCGGCGACAACATCGTGCTGACGCAGGAGCAGTTCCCCAGCAATTACTACGCCTGGGAGCGGGCCGCCAAAACCAGCGGTGCCAGCATCCGGGTAGTCGACCCACCGGTAAGCGATACGAGAGGGCAGGCCTGGAATGCAGCAATTCTGGAGGCGATTGACGAACGTACCGTGATGGTCGCTATGGGGCACGTACACTGGGCGGACGGCACGCTGTTCGACCTAAAGGCTATACGGGAGCGGGCTACTGAGGCCGGTGCGCTGCTCGTGATTGACGGTACGCAGTCGGTGGGCGCGCTGCCCTTCGATGTGCAGGAGCTGCAGCCTGATGCGCTCATCTGCGCCGGCTACAAATGGCTGATGGGCCCCTACAGCATTGGCCTGGCGTACTATGGCCCGGCATTTGATAATGGCTTGCCCGTAGAAGAGAACTGGATTAACCGGGTGGACAGCCACGACTTCCGCAATCTGGCGCAGTACCAACCGCAGTATCAGCCCATGTCTGCCCGCTACAATATGGGCGAGCAGAGTAATTTTATCCTCGTACCTATGTTACAGGCGGCTATCGATCAGCTTCTGGCCTGGGGAGTGGGCCGCATTCAGGAATACACCCGGGCGCTACTGCAGGAGCCGCTGCAGGAGTTGCAACAACTGGGCTGCTCCGTGGAGCCGGCGGCGGACCGGGCGCACCATCTCGTTGGCGTCCGTTTGCCGAAGGGGGCGGACATGGAGCGCTTCCGGCAGCAATTACAGGAGGAAAAGGTGCATGTTTCTATCCGGGGCAATGCGGTGCGGGTGTCTTGCCATCTGTATAATGAGGAGTGGGAGGCGGAGGGGCTGGTCAGGGCGGTTCGAAAATGTAAAAGGTAGAATGTAAATCCGTGGTAAGGTAAAAGGACAAGCGCAACAGGGCTCGGGCGTGCAACAGGCTAGGCCTGGTGAAGGCGGTTCGAAAATGTAAAATGTAAAATGTGAATCCGTGGTA
>CAJXXJ010000565.1 GCA_913062745.1 uncultured Phaeodactylibacter sp. | reverse complement strand
CAGGATATGATCGGTTGTGAATACGAAATTGACCTGATGCTCGAAGACGGCAATGACCTTTCGGTAGAACTCGGCGATGACATTGAAGTCGGGCTTAGTCAGTTGGTTGAGCTATCTGCGGTGCCCTCCATTCCGGAGAATGAGCTGGTGAACATCAGCTGGCGGGCGGCAGACAGCCTCTCCTGCGCGGATTGTCTGCGGCCGAGTGTGTTGCCCACCACGTCCGGGCTTTACATCATTACGGTGGTGGACGACAACGGCTGCGTGGCGAGCGATGAGCTGCGCATCTTTCTGAACAAAAAGCGGCAGATTTACGCTCCGAATGTCTTTTCGCCTAACGGAGATAATACGAACGACGTTTTCTTCCTGCAGTCGGGCCCGGAGGTCATCAACATCCGGCAGTTTGAAGTTTTCAACCGCTGGGGAGAACCGGTCTTCTTTGTGGAAAATGCACCCACGAACAACCCGGATTTTGGATGGGATGGCACCCATCGGGGCGAGCTGATGAACGGCGCAGTCTTCGTTTGGTACGCCGAGGTGGTCTTCTCGGACGGGCGGGTAGAGCTGTTTAAAGGGGACGTGGTGCTGATGCGGTAGGGCTTGGCCTGTTTATGGTTTTCGGGCAAGCTTTCTGCTGATTTCGGGCTCAACTTTAGATAAAAAACAAATCCACGGCAGCACTGCCGTGGATTTGTTTTTTTATCCCCTACTGCTTCACCACCTTTCGGTGGATCAGCTCATCTCCCACCTGCAGCTGCAGCAGGTACAAACCACCCGGCAGGCCACTCAGGTCGATACTTTGCTGCCCGCTGCGGATTTGCCCTTCCCAGGCGGTACTGCCGGAGGCGTTCAAAAGGCGGGCCGGTGCATCCGCCGGTGATTGCACGATAAGCTCTTGCCGGACCGGGTTGGGGAACAGGCGAAGCTGCGCTGCTACCACTTCGGACGCACTCGTAAGCCCGGCCGACCATTCATACGGGCTGCCGATTTCAAATACATCCGCATCCGATTGCAGCAGTTGCCAGTCGCTCAGGGTCAGGCTGCCGCAGTCGCCCTGCGGGCAGTAGAGCTCTAGCCCGGCGATGCTGCCGTAGCCCTCGCGCCCCTGCTGATCCGTGCGGACCAGAGAGATGACGGCCTCTCCCATTTCGTAATCCACTTTCTGCAGTACCAGCATATCCTGCCCTTCGGTGCCCAGCCAGCTGCCATCCGTGGTAAATTGCAGGCTGCTGACTTTTGTCGGGTCAAAGTGGGCCTTCAGGCTAAACCCGTAGGCATCCGGAGCGGGCTGTGCAACCGTACCCAGTTCGATATCCAAATGCTGCTGCGCTCCTTCAGCGGCAGTCAGGCGGGCTTTTTGCGGAAGCAGGCGGTTAGGGAAAACGGGCTGTGGTGCCAGGCCGTGTACCTTGCCCCAGTTGAGTTGGATGGCTTCCATATCGTCCTCGCTGATGAGGCCGTCCCCGTTGCAGTCGGTGTACTTGTTGTTAAATTCGTAAGCAAAGGTCAGCGTGCTCGGCCAGTCGATAGCGGGCTGCCCAATCCATTCGATGGTGGCGTTGGGGCGCACCGGGCCAGTGGTGCCGTACGCCAGGCCAATTGCCCACTGATCCATTTGGTTGACGGTGCCATCGTTGCCGACATCGCCGGGCCAGACGAGGCCGCAGGCGCCTTCCGTATCTTCCAGAAAGAGGAATACGGTAGCGGTGTCGCAGCCAAATTCATTACAGATGGCATAGGAGAACTCATCCTGCAGCAAGCAAGCTTCCAGTTCCGGGCTGTAAGCGATGGTCCCATCGCCGTTGAGCTGCAGGCTGCCGTAGGCCGGGCTGCTGACGATGTACTGATCGGTAAGTACGGTCAGCTCGGTCCAGTCGTTGGCCAGCACATCGATGGTAGCCGGCTGGTCGTAGCGGGTGGTGTCGTAGTCGTCCACCGCATCGAGTATGTTGTCAAATACACGAATCTGCAGGTAAGTGGTGTCGCAGGTGCCATTGGGGCTACAGGCAATAAGGCAGGCTTCGCTCAGGCCGGGCGTGGTGCCGGTGTACTGCACGCAGGCAGTAGCCGGGTCGAGCTGCAGGTCGATCCCCTGCGGCGTACAGCTGTTGCTGAAACTGCTGAGCTGCTGCAGGGATTGGGTGTCGATACAGCGGTCTACAGTCTGCCCTACGGCGATACTGTCGGTCAGCGTGCTGGGCACCGTATTCAGGCGCAGATCCAGCCGTACGAGGCTGTCGCATCCCGCTTCGCTTGTGAAATTCAATTCGTAGGTGCCGGCAGCAGTGAAGCTTTCGCCGCCGAGCGTGTAAGCCTCCCCCTCATTGATGGTGGCCTGCAGTTCTGTCTCCTGCGGGCTTACGGTAACGGTGAAGTCCGCTGTGCATTCGCTGCTGCCGTTGCTGTAGGTAAGCGTGTAGGTAGTCGTTTGTGAAGGGTTGACGGTAATACCCGGCCCGGTTTGCCCGTCGCTCCAGCTGAATTCGTACTGCTCCAGCAGCAGCGGGTTGTCAGTGGCGGTAAGGGTGATCGGGTCACCTTCGCAGGAAGCCAGCTCGGGGCCCTCAATGAGTATGGGGTCCACGATATTGATGAGGAAAGTTTGCGTACGGCAGCTGCTACCGCTGATGCTTACTTCCAGTTGCTCGTTGCTTTCGGCTACATCATCGTTGATAATGCCTGCAGCCAGGGACCAACTTTCGGCCAGCTCGCTGATGGTGCCGCTGAGCGGAATATCGGCAAAGTCTTCACTGGCAGTAGCGGTGCCGGTGATCGCGTAGGTGAGGGGGTACTCCTCCGGTGGGAAGCTGCTGATGTCGAGCTCGAGCTCCTGTGGTGCACAGTCCTCCGTCACCGTCAGCTCCTGCGTGGCATTATGGCCGCCGGTGAAGGAGCAGAAACTGTTGGCTTCGAAGAAGATGCCGCTGTCCCAGAGCGCATCCCCAACATCGGCGATCACCAGCGTCATGCGGTACGGCTGGCAGGGGACGACGGCAGACTTGGCCACAAAGACATCCGTGAAGCCATTGTAAACCGGCGGGCTGCTCACCGGGGCTTCATTGAAAAAGCTCGAGTAGTCGAGCGAGCCATTGAATTCTTCAGAGCAATACAGCACGTTGCTGCCGATGTAGCCGCCCTGTGTCCCGCTGTTGACGCTGTTGATGGACACCGGCAGGTCCGTGCCGGGGATACGCGCCAGGTTGGTGGTCGTGAGTTCGCCGGTATTGGGGTCTTCCCCCTCGAGGTATAGCAATTGGGCGCACAGCTGGTTGGCGATGTCGTCGTTCACGTCCGATCCGAGCAGCACCACTCGGTTCTTCATCAAACGGTTGAACACGTCGTTGCGCGGGTCGGCACCCCCATCGAGGGCGGAGGGCATGACGAGGCCGGTCTCTGACACCATGGGTCTCACGCTACCTGTGGTGCTGGCTGCATGCTCAGCGGGCCACACCAGAGAACACGACCGCCACCGCCGCATCTGGACGATCG
>CAJXXJ010000564.1 GCA_913062745.1 uncultured Phaeodactylibacter sp. | reverse complement strand
TCCGCAGGGAGGCAGGCAGAAAAGGGAGCTCTGTTTGCGGATAAGGAGATACCCCTCCGCCTTTCCAGAGTGGCGGGGTGGCGAGGCAGCCCTGGTAACGGTGTTGGGTAGAGGTATGCATATGTCGAAAAGTACGAACAAATTTGGAGATACTGCAGAGGGTATCTTCAGGCAAAGCTGCCCTTGCCCAAAATTACTCCGCCCACACCACTACGCCCGGGGACGGGCAGCTATGCGCAGGGCGCCGGGCTCGGGCGGTACGGCATTTTGTTATAGTCTTTGGTCACTGTAGTTTGACCGTCACACAATCGGTTATCCCGGTGCTACTGAAGTTGTCCGCCTGTCTACCTTGGCCGGCCAACTAAAAATGACGGATGATCATAAAACGGCCGATTTTCAACAGCCTGAAGGCGCTGCACCTGACGGGCTGGCTGCTATTGACAGTACTCCACACTCCACTGCATGCCCAACCGCAGACTCCTGTATTCCCGGATTTGACAGGCGCAGACCTGCTGACGGCAGTCGTCAACGCCTACAAACCATCAAGCGTGCTCGACTACGGTGAAGCGAGAGACCTTATGTACGGGACTATCTACAAGGTAAACGATAGTGTGAGCTGTGTTTATTCCGGGCATACCCTCTATTTGCCCGCGGGCGTAGACCCTTCCACCCACCTGTTTATGAATGGCTCTTCCAATGGGATAAATGCCGAGCACACGTACCCACGGAGCAAAGGTGCGGATGAAGATAACGGGAATCCTTATTCAGATCTGCACCACCTATTTCCGTCCCGGGCGGGCGTAAATTCCGCGAGGGGCAACTTGCCTTTTGGAGAAATTGAGGACAGTCAGGCCGCTTCCTGGTACTACCTCAACCAGACGCAAAGCATCATCCCGACATCCAATATCGACGCTTACAGCGAAAGAGGCAACGGCAGGTTTGAGCCGAGGGAACAACACAAGGGAAACGTGGCCAGGGCAATCTTTTATTTCTACACGATGTACGAGGAAGATGCACTCGCAGCGGATCCTGACTTCTTCGCGCTGCAGCGGGAAACGCTGTGCGAGTGGCATGGGCAGGACCCGGTGGATATGGCGGAATGGGAAAGGACTTACATGATCGCGGATTACCAGAATGATAAGCCGAATCCATTTGTACTGGATTGTTCGCTGGTATATCGCTCCTACTGCCAGGGCGTCCCCTCCGACTGTGAAATTCCGGTATCTGCAAGGGAAGAGGTACCGGCGCCAATACAAGTCTACCCCAATCCTTTTACCGACAGGCTGCAGGTGGTCGCGGAAGGGAACAGCACTTTGCAAGTCATCGATATCTTAGGCCGCGTTCATACGGAACAGTACTTTTCAGAGTCAATCCTATTGGACCTTTCCGGTCTGAAGCCGGGGATGTACGTCGTTTGGGTGAATGAACAGATGTTTAAGGTGATCAAGCGCTGAGCAGAGAACTGGTTGGGGACAGATTTGATGGAACAATCAATGGTTTAGGATTTTGGCGGGCAGTCTGAATGCGAGCCTGTCGGGCCAAAGGAGCATTTTGCTGCAGCCTCACGGTTCTTAAAGCATTGGTTATCAGGCGTAGAAAGTCTCAAATATGCTCCTAAGGAGGGCGGGCTTTCATTGCACGCTGAGGCAACAAAAAAAGCTCAGGCACTTTCGCACCTGAGCTTTCTTTAGTAGCCCCACCAAGACTCGAACTTGGATCTTAGGTTCCGGAAACCTACATACTATCCCTTGTACTATGGGGCCATGCTTATTAGAGCGGCGGCAAATTTAACAAAGATTTTCGAACGCCGCCAAATTCGCTGACTAAAAAACGCACGAGGGAGAAGAATCGTTCAGTGGGGTGGGGGATTCTACTTCTCCAGCATGCGCCGTATCCGCTCTGCCAGGGCAGGAACCTCTACCACCGGCAGCCCCTCGTGCCAGGTGCTAATCTGCAGGATGCCCGGAAAGCCCTCCGGCAGCGGCACGCCCTGTTCTGCCCGCAGTTGTGCCCGCAGCAGTAGGAGGTTGAGTTCTTCCAGAGGCCGGCTCTCAGCGTGGACGACCGGGATATGCACAAACGCCTCGCTCAGCACCCGGCCGGCAGCGTAGCGGGGCGGTGCCAGCCCGTGCAGGTGAGCAATCGTCGGCACCAGGTCCGTAATTTCAGCGTAAGCGAAGGTAGCGCCCTGCCTGATGCCCGGGCCCATTATTAACAGCTCGGTTTTGCTCGAAGCCGGGTGGTAGGGCGGATGTGCCCCCGTCGGCGCCTGCCCGTGGTCGCCCAGTATCATCAGCGTGGTGTGCTGCAGGTAGCCTTCCGCTTCCAGCCAGCCCACGAACTCAGCTAAGAGGCTATCTGCCTTGCGCATCTGCTGCGTGTAGGGGGATTCCGGGTGCCAGATGTCCCCGTACCAGGGCTCGCCCAGGTTGTCCACCTCCCGCGAGCGGTGGCCCGCTGAGCCGGGGCCCTGCAGGTGTATGCGCATAAAGCTCGGATTGGATTGCTGCAGCACCGCCTTTGCCGTATCAAAGACCATTTCGTCCCGGAATAAATCCGCAAAAGTCTTCCGCAGGTTGCGGTAAATATCAAAACCGCCGGCCACGTCGCGGTAAGCGCCATCGTTGACGACAAAAGCTGTAGTCTGATCCCCGAAGGCATGCTGAATAAGCTGCTCCCGTATGCCTTCCTGCCCGATGAATACCGTGCCCGACATCAGCGCCGGATTGGGCAGCGAACAGCTCCAGGGGTAGGTGGCCGACTTCTCCGGATGCGCCGGCAATGGCAGGTGCACCTCGCGGTAGTAGGTGCCGCGCTCCCTCAACTCCTGCAGGTAGGGCAGCGGGATGCGGTCGGCTGCGCCGGAGGCCAGCCCGTCCAGGATGATCATCAGGGTGCGGGGAGCATCCTGCGCGTTGCCTGCAAAGCAAAGAGCGGAAAGCAGCAGCGTCGTGAAGAGTCGTTTCATGACTGGGCTTTTTATAAAATTAAAACAAGGCCGGCAGAAATCCAACTCCGCTATTTTAATACTACCCTAACACGCCTTAAGGACTAATTAACAGCACCAGAGCGTCTATAGGAAGAATCAAAAATGCAACTCATGACAAGTATTCGCAACCTTTTTCTGCTGGGCATTGCCCTTTTCGCCACCTCCGCCCTTTACGCCCAGGTATCTGTTGGCGTCCGGGCCGGCTACCAGAACGCCAGTGTTCGGCTGACGGAAAACCTCGATGCCCTCGCACCTGACTTCCGCGCTGTTGATGGCTACAATATCGGTGCTGTTGCAGAAATCCCCCTCGGCCGCGGCTTTGCCTTTCAGCCGGAGCTGTCCGTTTCCCGTAAGGGGTTTATGCTCAACGAGGGCACGCAACTAGACCTGTTCAATATCCCCATCCCGGTAAATGTGGAGGCCGAGTCGCGATTCACCTACCTGGAAGCGCCTATGCTGCTGAAGTATAAAGCAGGGGAAGGGCCGGTGCAGGCTTACTTTAC
>CAJXXJ010000563.1 GCA_913062745.1 uncultured Phaeodactylibacter sp. | reverse complement strand
ATCAAATCCATTCGCGGAAGCGACCCGAATGCCGCCGTCTACTGGCTGGCGCGCATGATTGAGGGCGGGGAAGATGTCAAGTTCATCGCCCGCCGCTTGCTGATCTCCGCTTCAGAGGACATCGGCCTGGCCAACCCCAATGCGCTGCTGATGGCAACCACGGCTTTCCAGGCCGTACAGGCCATCGGATTGCCGGAGGCCCGCATCATATTGTCGCAGGCAACCGTCTATCTGGCCACTTCGCCCAAGAGCAATTCTGCCTATACGGCCATCAATAAGGCGCAGAGCCTGGTGAAGCAGACCGGCAACCTGCCCGTGCCGCTCCCGCTGCGCAACGCTCCGACTAAGCTGATGAAGGAGCTGGGCTACGGTAAGCACTACAAATACGCCCATGATTATCCGGGCAATTTTGCGGATATGGATTTCCTTCCTGATGAGATTCAAAATACACAACTCTTTGAGCCTGCCCGGAACCCCGCCGAGGAGAAGTTGCGGAAGCAGCTGAAATTGTGGTGGGGGGAGCGGTATGGGTATTAGAAAGCCCGCTTTACAACTGCTGCTCACAAAGCTTTCTACACCTTATATAGCATTTTGTAAGCCCCTTCAATTCAATTTTCCCGGCGGAGTAAGCACTTTTATTATTTAATCTGAAAAAACTTTCCCTTTCCGCTTTACTTTTTTCGTAGTAATTTCCATTACAAATAGACACCCTGAATAACCCCATTGACTAAATGCGGATGGCTGCTGACTGAGGTTACAGCGCTGTTATGGCCTTTTTGAGAGCCATCCGTTATTTCACCTTTAAACCCTAGGTACCATGAAACTGAATCATTTGTTTATGGGATTGTTCTGTCTGGTGAGCATAGCACCTCTGCCGGCACAGCTTACCGATGTGGAGTCCCTGCCCCACTGCTTCTACACCCAGCAAAATCTGCGCGAAGACCTTTATTTAATGGGAGAAGACGAACGCGTAGACCAGATTGTATCCAACATCTGTGAGGCAGCTGGGATCGAACGCAATTTCACCCTATCTGCAGCCAATGTCCCTACAGTCGCCCTTATACGGGATGAATCCGGAGACTATTTACTCTACAGCATGCGGTTTGTCCGTTCTTTACTAGAGGAAGCTCCGGAGCTACTGTATTTTGTGTTGGCACATGAAATCGGCCATTTGTACCACGATCATAAGCTCAATGGCGATTTTCGGTTGCGGGAAGAATCTGTGGCTGACGAATTTACAGGCCAGCTGCTCTACCGCCTAGCGCAGTTCAGCAGCCGGGAGCAGGTTTTATTCTACGGCCGGCAGCTTTCTTTCACTTACGCTGGCCTGTATCCGGAGGGGATGAGGACTCAAATAATCGGCAACGGTTGGGACCGTGCAGAAGGAATAGTAAGGTCTAATCAACAGCTTGCCTACCTGGAAGAGCAGAAAAACCGGGCAGGTCTGCCACTGCCTGTTTTTAAAATCCGGGGCTGCCCTCGTTTTAAGGACATGGCACACCAGTACCTGAAGCAATGCGGCACCCTAAAAGACTTTGATTCGATGCTGACTTCGGCCCTTGACAGGCTGGGGTACGAACAGCGTAGTTATTTTGGTACCCCAAATGGTTTTGCGCTGCTTACAGCCGTAGAGCAGATTGATGAAGAAGGCAGTCCGCTGCCCGGGCGGCAGCGATGGCAAGACTATCCGGCTACCAAGGATTTTGACGGCTTGATGGACTACCTGTCGGCGCTCATACTTCCCCGTAAGGGATACTTCCGGCTTTTCGTCTTTCTGGTAGCAGACCGGAATGCCGAACGGGGAGAAGCCGAGCTTTCTTCTTCCTCTGCCCGTGCCTGGCTCCGGGCCGGCGGGTACCGGCTCCCTGAGGAAATCGGGCAGCTGCCAGTCAGCTCCCGGCACAAGTGTACAGTATTGCTTTACGAATTCGAAGTGCCAGCATCCGACAGTTCGCTGGAGGAGCACTGTGATCAGTTTTTGAGCGTCAGGCAACATCTTGACCGCTCGGGCCTGGCAAAAAACCTAAAGTAAGAAGGATGTGGAGATTACTATCAAGTACCAAAACATTCATGTTGAGCATGTGGGGCACGGTGGCTCTGCTACTGCTGATTTTGGTCTTTCTTCAGTCTCTCAGCGGCCGGCTGTACGGTATTCAGCCGATAGCCTGGGGGTGGCTGGCCCTGGCCGTGCTGCCCGGTTTATCCATGCTGTTTGGTACGACCCTCAGCGAACGTTCTGCTTACCGTATGGTACCGCGTTTTGTGCACCGCAGCCTGCTCTGGGCGTCGGCCCTGTATCTGGTGCTGGTGCTGGCTACCTTGCTGGCGGAGCCCTTTGCCCTGCAACATCAGCTGAGTATCAAGCAATACCGCTTGCAGTCACTGTATTGGCTCCTCCCCTTCCAGAGCCTGCTATTGGCTGGGTTTTACCTGTTGTTCTATCGCAGGAAAGCCTTTTATCACCCTCCGCTTTCCAGCCTGCAGGAGGTAGCCAAAGGAGAGGCGGGCCGGTCTGCTCTAGCCGGGCAGGAGCGCCGCAGACATTGCCTGGAGCTTATTTCTAAAGGACAGCTGGAACAGGCTCTGGAGCAGTGGAGAGAATGGGTCGGGCAAAGCGGAATTGGAGATCTGGAACAGGCGGTTTCTTTACAGAGCCAATATCATGAACACCAAAAAAACCACCAGATGAACCTCATCAGCTACGAAGAGTGGCAACGGGGGCGCAGCCGGGTAGCGGCAGCATTGCTAGCGCTTCTGCGGCAATAATTTTTTGATCCTAAAAAACCAAGCTACTATGAGCAGCTACACGAAATTTTTATTGATATCGACAATGCTACTTGCCCTGGGAGCAAGCGGGAGCGCGCAAATCATTGAGCTCGAACCTCACACCCACTGCAGTTATGCGGAGGAGCGGGGTCAAAGGCAGGAAGGGGAATACTACACTTTGTCCCCGTCGCAAGAGGAAGTTGCATGGTTGGCACAATTGCTCTCCACCATCCACCTGGAGACTAATACCTTTGAATTCAAAGCCTCGAACGTGAGGAATGCTGTGGCCACCGTACAGGACGGCCGGCGGTACATCCTCTACAGCAAAACCTTTTTCAAACAGTTCAGGCAGGAGGGCGAGATCAACTGGGAAGTGGCCAGTATTCTGGCCCACGAGATCGGGCATCACGTGCTGGATCACAACTTTGTGGAATCGACGCCTGCGGAACGCCGCTTGATGGAGCTGGAGGCCGACCGCTATTCCGCAGCGGTGCTGCGTAGCATGTGCGCTAAGGAAGAGCAGGCGCTGGCCGCCATCAACAGCCTGCAGGGTATGGGGTTTTCTGAATATTACCCACCGCTTAGCGCCCGTCGGGAAGCCATCTCCCTGAGGTGGCACGAGAAGGATCAGGAACTGAAAGAATCGCTGCAGGACCCCTGCGTTATGTCGGTACCGCTGGAGTTTGGAAAGCAGTATGGAAAGTCCAACCGGGCCCGAGACCCGGAAGCCGTCGTCACACCGG
>CAJXXJ010000562.1 GCA_913062745.1 uncultured Phaeodactylibacter sp. | reverse complement strand
GGCGCCCGCGGCATTGCTCATGTGGGGGTACTACAGGCACTGGAAGACAACGGCTTTAAACCGGACATCATCTCAGGCACAAGCGCCGGGGCTATTGCCGGTGCCCTGTACGCGGCCGGGCTGTCACCGGTGGAAATTCTGGGTTTGGTCAAAAAAGCGAGCCTGTTCAAATTGCTTAAGGTTGGCCTGCCGTACGCCGGGCTTACCAAGCATACCTATCTGCGTGCACAGCTGGAGCAGGCTATTGGCGATGACCGCTTTGAGGCGCTCAAAATACCGTTGTACGTAGCGATGTCTAACCTGAATACGGGGGCATGCGAGATGCGGCATTCTGGCCCGCTGTACGATGTGGTTATGGCTTCGAGCTCTATACCGCTCGTTTTTCAGCCCGTGGAGGTAGACGGCCAGCTTTATGTGGACGGGGGATTGCTCGCCAATATCCCGGTGGCCGCCATACGGGAGCAGACGCAGTTTGTCATCGGCGTCAACGTCATGCCTAACTTTGAGGTGGACAACAAAGCGGTACAAAATGTATTTGGTATCGCGCAGCGCTGCTTTGACCTTTCCATTCTGGCCAATACGCAGCCCAGCCTTGACCTGTGCGACCTCGTTGTAGAGCCGCTTGACGTACGCAATTACACGATCCTCAACCTGAGCAAGTATCAGCAGATTTATGAAATTGGTTACCAGGCGATGAAGGAGCAGGTGCCCGCTCTGAAGGAAAAAATGGAGGCCTGGGGGTGATGCCGGGGGAGGGCTGATTGGGAGTCCAAGGGGCCAAGTGCCCCCCGACTTGACAAGTTTCCCCGGCAGTACACTGGCTCTTGTCAAGTCTTTTTTTGCAATATAGTCCTATAGTCTGGAAGAAGGAATACGGATTGTTTTAGTTTAGGCCCAAGGGTGCAGTTTCCCACTGCGCCCTTGGTTCCTTCGGGGCGGCGGGGCACTGATTGGCTGTATCGTTGCCGGGCGCACAAGATGTAGCCCCCTCCGCCCTGATGGGCACCTCCCCAAGGGAGGAGAACCGCACCTACGGCGCTCGCCCTGGCGGCAGCCCCCCTGGCTTATGCATGGATTAAAAACCGCAAAATGCTTCGCCCGCCGAAGCCTGGAGGCGAAGGTGGGTAAAAGGGCGTACACGGCGTGCTGCCCGGCTTATGCAGGGCTGAAAACCGCAAAAGGCAAAATGTGGGACCAGAGCGGTGCTCCAAGGTGAGATCTAACTGGGTGGACTCCTTCGGGAGCCAAGCTCCAAGAGTCCAGGTGGCCCGGCGGTAGCCCCAGGGCTGATTCCCACGGCGAGGGCCAGCGGCCCGGTAATGTTGGTAGCATAGCCCGCAAAAAATAAACAGGAGCGCCGTAGGTGCGGCAATATGAAATCCCCCCGGATCATGTGGTTCCCCCCAAGTGCGGAGTGCCGTCAGGTCCCCGAGGCAGGTAGCACTAGAGACATCAACGAGGCGGCCTGTGCCGTAGGTACAGAAGGTGATTTCCCGGAGCCTGGAGAAGGTTGAGGTTTAGATCAAGGGGGAGCTGCCTGGCTCCCTGGCACACCCGGCCTAATCCAAAAACACCGCCTGCTCCTCCACTTCCAGGATTTTCACGGAAATATTCTCCTTTAGCGTAGTAGCCAGCGACAGGCCCACGTAATCCACCCGGATAGGAAAAGCCTTATGCGTACGGTCGATGAGCACCGCCACCTCCACCTTTTCCGGAAGGGTATCCATAATCGGGCGGGCAGCGTAGAAAAGCGTACGGCCGGTATTCGCCACATCATCGATCAGGATGACCGTTTTGCCATGCAGCTTTTCGGCCGGTATCTCCAGCAGAATATCCTCGCTCAGCGGAGCAGCCGGATTGAGGCGCACCCGCGTAAGCGTGATGGGCTGATCAGTGCGCGGCAGCAAGGCCTCCATCAGTAAGCGGGCAAAGCCCATGCCGTTGTTGTTGATCCCGACCAGGATGAGCTCGGAAGCTTCGATATTATTCTCCAGTATTTCTATAGCCAGGCGCCGGATTTTTTGTTGTATCTGCGCCTCGTTCAGTATCTTCATTGCCGCGGAGGTTTGGATCAAAATTACGTAAAATCGGTATAAATAGCCCGCCGATGCCGCCGGGAGATTACAATTTGTTAAAATTGTTCGTTATCTTAACTGAGTTGCCGTATTTTAGCGAAAATTCGCTGACGGACCAGATAAAACCGAAAAATAACCATAGATGCTACAACAATTAGCCTTTATCCTCATCAGTGGCCTGGCTTTTTACCTGGCATGGCGCGCGTTTTCGCGTGTGCGCCGCAATATCAACCTGGGGCAGGACGAAGAGATCAGCGGTGATACCGCTCAGCGGTGGCGCAACGTGCTGCTCGTCGCCTTTGGCCAAAAGAAAATGTTCAAGCGCTGGATACCAGCGGTACTGCACTTCATTATCTACGCTGCCTTCGTCATCACGCAGGTGGAGCTGCTGGAGATCTTCATTGACGGCGTAAGCGGGCAGCACCGCTTTTTTGCGGATAAGCTGGGCGGCTTTTACACTTTCGTCATCAGCTTTATCGAGGTGCTGTCGCTGCTGACTTTTTTCGCCACCATCATTTTCCTGGCGCGCCGGAATATGCTGAAGATTCCACGCTTCCGCATGCCGGAGCTTAAAGGCTGGCCCAAGCTGGATGCCAACCTCATCCTGATTTTTGAAATCATCCTGCTCATCGGCATCTTCACCATGAACGGTACGGATGTGGTGCTGCAGCAAATGGACCCGGAACACTTCAAGGATACCGGTACCCTGGCAGTCAGCAGCTGGCTCGGCCCTGCCATTTTCGGAGGTATGAGCGAAGGCACGCTGATCGTATTGGAACGCGTTGGCTGGTGGCTGCACTTCACGATGGTGCTGGTTTTCCTCAACTACCTGCCGTACTCAAAGCACCTGCACATCCTGTTTGCATTCCCCAATACCTACTACGCCCGCCTGAAGCCGCGCGGCGAGATGGACAATATGCCGGCGATCACCAAAGAGATCAAGAGCATGATGGACCCCAACGCCGCAATGGAAGAGGTCGATATGGACGAGGAACTGCCGGAATTTGGCTCCAACGATGTCTTCAACCTCAGCTGGAAAAACATCATGGACGCCTACAGCTGCACCGAGTGCGGCCGCTGCACCGCTGTCTGCCCGGCTAATATCACCGGCAAAAAACTGTCGCCGCGCAAAGTGCTCATGGATATCCGCGACCGCGCGGAAGAAGTAGGCCTGAAGATAGAAAGCGGGCACGAAGAGTACGCTAAAGATAAAAGCAAGCCGGTCAGCAAAGACAACTTTGACGATGGCAAGTCGCTTTTCGACTACACTACGCCGGAAGAGCTGCACGCCTGCACCACCTGCAACGCCTGTGTGGAAGCCTGCCCGGTGCTGATCAACCCGCTGGAGCCTATCCTGAAAATGCGGCGCTACGAAATCCTGACCCTTTCGCAGGGGCCGCAGGACTGGCTGCCGATGTTCAACAGCCTGGAGAGCAGCG
>CAJXXJ010000561.1 GCA_913062745.1 uncultured Phaeodactylibacter sp. | reverse complement strand
AGCAAGGACCTGTCCGCAACGCATACCGTATTCGTGAAAGATGCTGTAATAATGCCGCATCATGCGGGGCTGCCCCACGGCAGAGTACACCTGGCGGCGCACGGTATCATCCTGGATGGTGTTATCCATAACCTCTTTCCCGGCAATGACCGATCCGGAAGACACCAAGATGGTCTCAATACCTTGCTCGTAGAGGGTAGCAATTTGGGCCACCAGCTTTTTGAGGGTAGGAAGCATGATGCGGTTATCGCGGTTTACCATTACGTTGGTC
Source organism: uncultured Phaeodactylibacter sp. (assembly GCA_913062745.1). Taxonomy (GTDB): domain Bacteria; phylum Bacteroidota; class Bacteroidia; order Chitinophagales; family Saprospiraceae; genus Phaeodactylibacter. The sequence goes on along the minus strand of CAJXXJ010000561.1, from coordinate 3,255 downwards.
CCCACCTTTACCACTATCTTTTTTATTTCTTCGGGAGCGCTCATTTAACTATTGCTTTCTTTTCCCAGCTCTACCGCCCGGTTAAAGGCGGCGTAGGCGGCTTCTTCCTGCCCCCGGCCGAAGACAAAAGCGTCACCACCTTTGAGGCGTACCGCATGGCCGTAGTCTTTTGCAGACTGTACCAGCAGTTCGTTGATGGCTTCCTGCTTCATGCGGTGCTGCCCCGCGCGCTTGCCTACAAAAATCCGGACGGCATCCGGGCGGGTATGGTGCAGCATGCGCTCATCTACCAGGGCGTCGTACAGTACCGCATCGGCTGTGCGCAGCGCCCGTGCGCCTTTCAGCGTCAGCAGTTCCGGATCGCCGGGGCCGGCGCCCAGCAGGGTGATTTTGGGTTGTGCTTGCATGGCTCTAGGCTTTGTAGTAGTTGTCGACTACGAGTTTGTCATTACCGCCCCCGGCATTGAGCTGCCGCTTGCGCTCCTGTGCAACTGACCGGGTGAAATCAGCAGCCCGTTTGAGGTACGCTTCCGCAAAAGCCTGGGAAGGGGGCTGCTTTTTCATCTCCAGCACCCAGTCCGGGAAGGCCTGTGCTTCCGGCAGCGCAAAGTTTTGTCCTTCCACGTAGGTTTTTTGAAAATCATCGATGATGCCGCGGTGGGTATTGCAGCGCACATCCGCCGCCAGCAGCAGCGCTTTGGCACCGACCACCATGCTGCTGTAAGCGTGGTAGATGGCATCACCCCAGGCTTCTGCAGCGTAAGCTTCGCGGCCCAGCTCCAGTTTGCTGTGCCCCTCAGCAATAATGGTGCCCACCACATCCAGGGTTACCCCGGCGCATTCGCCAACGCCTATGCTTTGGCGGTAAGCCTCATCCTGCCCCCAGTCGTAGAAATCCTCTTCGCCCAGGCTCTCGGTTTCCGCCAGTGGCTTGAGCAGGCCATAGAAGTAGCGCTTACCCTGCTGCTGAAAGTATTCATTGAAGCGTTGGGCCGGGCCGCGCTTGTCCTGAAAATCAGCAATCAGGCTGCGCAGCGCCTGCGGTATACGCTTGGCCGGCAGTTTGATCACCTTTTGGGCGATAAAGCCCTGCCCGTCCGGCGCTACGCCCCCGCCCAGCACCACTTGCATAGCCGGGGCGATGCGCGGCGGCACTTTTATGGAACTGCCGTGGAAGCCGATCTGCGCCGCCATATGCTGCCCGCAGGAGTTCATGCAGCCACTGATTTTGATACGGATGTCGCAATCCTCCAGCAGCTCGTCGTACTCGGTCAGCAGTACGTGTTCCAGTTCGGCGGCCAGCCCGGTACTGTTGGTGACGCCCAGGGCGCAGGTGTCCGTACCGGGGCAGGCGGTAATGTCGGCGATGCTGTTAGCGCCTACTTCGGCCAGGCCCAGCTGCAGCAGGCGGTTATACAACGGTACGAGGGCCTGCGGGCGGACAAAACGCAGCAAGAGGCCTTGCTGCACAGTGATTCGGATATCGTCGGCAGCGTAGGCGCGGACTACCTTAGCCAGTGCCCGGGCAGTGTCCGCGTGTATATCTCCGCGTGGTATCTTTAGCCGCACAGCGTAAAAACCATGCTGTTTTTGCGGGAAGGTATTGAGCGTTTTCCAGCGTTCAAAGCCGGGCGCCGGCGCTTCATCGGTAGAGCTGTCCTCCGGAAGGGCAGGCAGCGCCTGAGCCGGGTACTCAATATCGTAGACAGGGTGGGGGAGCGCCTGCCATTCATCTTCTGCCAGCTCCAGGAAGCGTGGCAGCCCCAGCTTTTTGACCAAAAACTTCATGCGGGCCTTCTGCCGCTTTTCCCGTTCGCCGTAGCGGTCGAATACGCGGATACAAGCCGCCATGAAGGGGATGATTTTGTTGGCCGGCAGGAATTCATATACGGTTTGCGCTACCATGCCTACCGCGCCCAGTCCGCCGCCAACTACCACCTTGAAGCCATGCGCGCCTTCCTGTAGGCGGGGGATGAAGCCAAAGTCGTGAAAGTAAGTGAAGGCAGAATCCCGCTCGCTGGCGGAAAAAGCCGGCTTGATCTTGCGGCCCATCTCCTGGCAGATGGGGTTGCGCAAAAAGTACTCAAAGCTGGCCTGCACGTAGGGGCTGACGTCAAAGGGCTCTTCCGGGTCGATGCCGGCGGTAGCCGATGCAGTAAGGTTGCGTACGGTATTGCCGCAGGCTTCCCGCGCTGTTAGCCCGGCTTTTGCCAGTTCTTCCCAGATGGCCGGAGAATCATCCAGTTTTACAAAGTGCAGCTGAATATTCTGCCGGGTGGTCAAATGGAGGTTGCCATTGGTGTAGGTGTCGGAAATATCGGCAATGCGCTCCAGCTGCGCACTTGTGATTTTCCCGTAAGGGATTTTGGTGCGGAACATCTGCACGCCCAGCTGCCGTTGCCCGTATACGCCCCGGGTCAGCCGGTAGAGTTTGAAGCGCTCTTCGTCTTCCTGCCCCGACCGGTATCCGGCTATGCGGTTGCGCAGTTCTTCAATATCTTTTTGGTCTTCATGCTTTACAGCGTCCATGGTCTGTGGTGTTGTGCAGCCTGCTGTATAGCGTACAGGCATACAGGTTTATGCCCTCTGGGAAGGAGGGGCACAGCAATTATTCGGAATACAGATTTGGTAGGGAAACTGCCGGCTGAATAGCCAGGCAGGAGCTGAGTTGCAGGATCAGCAACAACAGCAGCGGCATGCGCAGCAACATCGGTTTAATGTCAGAAGGTCGGTGGTGTACATGCTCGTTTGGCTTTGTTTACACTGCAAGTATAAAGCAAACCGCTGAATAAAACAATACTAATCCGATAGGAATTTATGAGTATGTAGTGGGTGTTTTGGTAATCGTCAGAAATACAGCGTGTTATGAGTCCTGATTAAAACAAAAAAGAGCTGCCCTCCGCACGGGAGAGCAGCCCTTTTTCTGCTACAGCAAGGTGATTCGGCTTATCGCTTCATCAGTTTGTAGACTTTGCGCCCTGCACGGCCGTAGTTCAGCTGCAGGATGTAAGTTCCGGAGGGCAGGTCGCTCATGTCAAGCTGTACCTGCAGGGCATCCGGGCCCACGCGCACGGAGCGGAGCTGCCGGCCCTGTGCATTCAGCAGGTCTACCGTCGCTTCCTGTCCGAAGGTATCGAAGAGCTCCAGAGTCGCAATATCTTCTACCGGGTTGGGGTAGAGCATAGCGATTTCAGAGTCGCCAAACAAGATTGCTTCCGCAACTTCAGAGTAGAAGACGTCGCCTTCCGGGTTTTC
>CAJXXJ010000560.1 GCA_913062745.1 uncultured Phaeodactylibacter sp. | reverse complement strand
CCTGGTCTTCAAAGGCTCCACCGTTTTGGATGCGCTGGGCGTAGGCATGCGTGCCGGCCGCTTCTTTTTCAGCCTCTCCACCACTGCAGTCGCAGAAACGCAGGTATCCGTCCCGGAGGCCTTGCTGCGTACGGTCTGGGAGGGTACGGAAAACTATCTCGACACCCCCCTGGGCATCGGCCCTTCTGCGGAAGCTATCGTCTACCAAAAGGTGGGCTTCGGTACCACCTACAACGTCAATGACCGCCTGTCGGTAGGCCTGCGCGTCAACCGCCTGCTCGGTGCCGGCGGGCTGCAGACCGAGCGCAACACCCTTACGCTTACGCAAAGCAGCGATATCTACCAGACTACTGTTGAAATGGACTACCGGCTGAATTACTATTCCGGTGGGCTTTTTAATACGCTGAACACAACCGTAGAGGGGTTCGAGAACTTTGGTGATGCACTCACGGAGGATGACTTTTCGTCCGGGGCAGAGAGCGGCTTCCGCCAAATCAACCAGCAAAATAACGGCTGGTCGGTAGACTTCGGTGCAGAATACCTGCTGGGCGAGCGCCTGCGGCTCTCCGCAGCTTTGACCAACCTCGGGAGCATCCGCTGGAAAAATAACGCTCAGGAACTGGATATCTCCGGCGAGTTTTTCTTCGATGGCGTAGACGTCATTAGCCTGGAGGAAGGGGAGGATTTTGAGATACTGCCCGGCCTGGATACTACCGGCACCTTTACTGCCCGCTCTGGCCGGCCCTTTTCCCAATCGCTGCGCCCACGCTCCTATCTGTCTGCTCATTATGAGCTGTTCCGCTTCCTGGAAGTAGGTGGATTGCTGTACAATGAGCTGGCTGCCACCAACGGCTTTACGGCTTTATCGCTGAGTACACAGCTCCGTCTGGGGCGGGCATTCAGCCTCGGCGGCGTCTATAATTTGCAAAACCAGACATTTAATACTTTCGGCGGCAACGTAATGCTTAAGCTCGGCCCGCTGCAGATATACGGCCTGGCAGACAACCTCAGTTCTGTTTTCAATCCGGAAAAGCTGGGCAGCGCTAATTTCCGCATGGGCCTCAATCTGGTTTTTGGTGCTAAGCAGGCGCAAGAGCGCATCATTGCCGCCCGCACCAGCCCGGTATCCGGCCCAAACACCATAGCAGAAAACAGCCCGGCTACCGAAAACCCGGATGTTGCGGAAGCCGCCGCCCCGCCGCCTGCCCGCGAAGAAACCCGGCCCGAGCCGGCAGCGGGCAGCCCGCAGCGCGCAGAAGGCCTGCAGCTCTACAACCTTGAGCTCCAACTGCTGGATGCGGAGACGAGGCAGCCGGTGCCCCGTGGCATAGTGGATGTCTATCAGGAGCTGGATAACGGTGGCAAGCAGCTCGTTTACACCGGGCGCTTTGAACGAGGCGCGCATGAAGTGCCGCTGTCACAAAGTGAAATCTGGCATTCCGCAGAAGTCAGCAGCTTCAATCACGATACGCTCTTCATTCGCTTCCAGCCGCTGCGGGAGTACGCTTTGGCGAAAGCCTGGTACATGCGGCCCCGCTCCACTCCCTATGCGGAAGTGCCGGACGATGAGCTCGGGCGCCCGCTGCCGGACCCGGAGGGACAGCCTCTGGCGAGCCCGGGTGAAGCGGAAGATGTAGTGCCGGCCGGCGAATCAGAAGACTACGCCACAGGCAGCGGCCGCTATGAAGAGAGCCCCGGACGGGCAGAAGATTCACGCCCCCCGGCCATTGCCCGCCCTGATGAGGAGGAGCAGCCTGTCAGTGAGGGCATCAATCCGGCTACCGCTCAGCCTCTGCCTGCCAGCCCCGATAATCCGGAAGAAGCGGAAACTTACAGTGCGCCGGCACCCGGAGCTGAAGACGAACCGCCCGCCTACAACGAACCCGGGCCCGTGGCCGGGGATGAGCCACCTGCTTACGATGAACCGGCACAACAGCCACAGTCGGAGGCAGCAAGCGCTCCAACCCGCTCCCGGCCGGACAAAAGCCAGGATAGCCTCTACCCGAAGCCTTCCACCCATATATTGACTGCGCGCACCAGTCTGCGGGCACAGCCTGACTCGCAGTCGGAGGTCATCTCCCGCATGTCCGTAGGCACCGAACTGCGGCTGCTGGAAAAGACCAATCAGTGGTGGTGGAAAGTCTCTATGGGCGGCTGGGAAGGCTACGTAAAAGCGGCCCTGCTCCGCGCTAAGTAATAAATGGAAATACCCCCCAAAAACAGAATCGCCCGAATCCCACTGTAATAGGGAATTCGGGCGATTGTGTTAAAAAAATCCTCTTTTACCGGTCCATGCCGAAGGCGTAGTAGTACTTGCCGGGGGCGTCTTCATAAACACCTTCCAGCATAATGCCGCCGCTGGCGTTCTGCAGATAGTCCTGCAGTTCGGCTGCATTGCGGACCGGCTCATCGTTTACGGTAGTGACGATAAAGCCTTCCTGAATGCGGGTCTCACGCTGCAGCAGGCCGGCACCGAGCTCGGTCAACTGCGCGCCGCCATCGATATTCAGCTCATCGGCGAGCTCCGCGCTTACATCTGAAAAGCGGGCACCAAGGCGGTTGAAGACAGAACCACTGCCACTACTGGCTGCTACATTTTCCTGTCCGTTTAGCCCTTTGAGCGTTACATCAAGCGCTATTTTTTCGCCGCTGCGGTTGACGGTCATCGTAATTTCGTCTCCCGGCCGGCGGCGGGCAATGCGCTCCTGCAGCTGGGCAGCAGTGCGTATAGGCTGCCCCTCAATGGCAATCACCACATCGCCTTTTTGTATGCCGGCTTCAGCGGCCGCACTGTTTTCCATAATGTCAGCGATGTAGACGCCCTGTGTGATGTCAATGCCGAGCTCTTCACCCAACTCGCTGTCGAGCGGGCGGATGGAAACGCCGAGGTAACCCCGCTGTACGGAGCCGTACTCGAGCAGGTCTTCCACTACTTTGGAAACAATATTAGCCGGTACTGCAAAGCCGTAGCCGGAGTATGCGCCGGTAGGGCTGGCAATAGCTGTATTGATGCCCACCAGGCCGCCCTGCAGGTTGACAAGCGCGCCCCCGCTGTTGCCGGGGTTGATGGCTGCATCGGTTTGTATGAAAGACTCCACAGCGTAGCGCTCCTGAAGGATGTTGATGTTTCTTCCCTTTGCACTGACGATGCCGGCTGTAACCGTAGAGTTCAGATTGAAGGGATTGCCTACGGCCAGTACCCACTGCCCGACCTGCACTTCGTCAGAGTTGACGAGAGGGATAGTCGGCAGATCGCTTTCCTTTACGCGGATCAGCGCGAGGTCTGTGGTAGGGTCTGTCCCGATTACCCGGGCCGTGTAACTGCGGTTGTCGTTCAGCTGCACTTCTATATCATCGGCATTTTCCACCACGTGGTTATTGGTCACGATATAGCCTTCATCGCTTATGATGACACCCGAGCCGGACCCCATTTGCGGACGTTGCTGCGGAGAGCGTTGCTCAAAGAAGTCGCGGAAAGGATTGTTGGGCGGAAGCTGCTGCGCCGGGCTGCTTTGGGAAGAACGGATG
>CAJXXJ010000559.1 GCA_913062745.1 uncultured Phaeodactylibacter sp. | reverse complement strand
AGAGCCGTCATCAGCCAGAAAAACCGGACGATTACCATTGGGATTGTTGGGTTGGTGCTCATCACGGGGCTGAGTATCTTCCTGTACGGGCTGTACCGCAAGTACCGCCGTCAGCAGGAACAGCTGGCGGTTGCCCTGGAAGAGAAAGAGTACCTCATCAAGGAAATCCACCACCGCGTGAAAAACAACCTGCAGATCATCTCCAGCCTGCTGCAATTGCAGGCCCGCTACATCGATGAACCGAGCGCGCTTCAGGCCCTGAGCGACGGAGAAAACCGGGTGCGCTCCATGTCGATCATTCACCACCACCTCTACGATGGGGAGCACCTCAGCAAGGTCAAGCTGCCGGGTTACGTCGCCAACCTTTGTACCAACCTGCAGGCCTCCTATCAGCCAGGTGACAAAAACATCCGGCTCCATCAGGATATCGCGGGCCTGCAACTCGATGTTGCTGTGATGATCCCGCTCGGCCTCATTCTTAACGAACTCATCACCAATGCCTACAAATACGCTTTCGCGCAACAGGAGCAGGGCAATATCTGGGTGCATATTTCGGAAGAAGCCGGCTTCTTGTCCGTCGTCGTAAAAGATGACGGGGCCGGTATGCAGCCGGAGACGATGCGCAAAGGGTTTGGCTCCCGCCTCATCCGGGCATTTTTACGTAAGCTGGAAGCTGAAATGGAGATGACACAGCCCGCCCGGGGCACGGAAATCCGCATCCGCATCCCGGACTACATCAAGAACAGCGCACTACAGCAGACAGGCTAAACCCGGAAGGGCATCTACCCGGCGCAAAGGTTGACCGATATGCGTACGTACAGAGATACCGCCCCGCCTGCCTGCTCGGAGCGACGAAAGCCAGGCAAAGTCGCACATTACCGCTTCCATCAGAAAACCACCGTACCCGACTTTAGAGAATCTACTTGCCGCCAGCAGAGCCGCACATCTGCCCCCACCACAAAAACCCTATCTTACCCAAAAACCACCCGCTATGCAAAACCCGCTCCGTCAAATCCCGGAAGCCTTCGCCGACATTATAAGCCTGCAAACTTACCGCAAAGGGCAGCTCCTCCACCGCGCCGGCCAACGCTGCCACACCCTCTTTTTGGTGAAAACCGGTGCCCTCCGCTCCTTCTACCTGGTGGAAGAACGGGATGTCACCGCCCACTTTGCACTGGAGTACGGGCTCGTAGGCGCCGTAGACAGCATTATGAAAGGCACCTCCAGCCGCTACTCCATAGAAGCCCTGGAAGACAGCACAGTGTACGAGCTGAACTACGCCGAACTGGAGGGCCACCTCAACCGGCACCCCGGGCAGGAACGCCTGGCGCGGCAAGTCACCCAACTGCTCTACCTCGACCTGGTGGAGCGGCTCGAAGGCATGACTTTCCTCTCCGCCCGGGCGCGCTACGAGCACCTGCTGGAGCGTTACCCCGGCATCACACAGCGGGTAAGCCTGGGCCATATCGCCTCCTACCTGGGCATCACGCAGGAGACCCTGAGCCGCGTCCGGCGGCAGGGCTGACTTTTTTGACGCAGGTCAAAAGCTTTGGCCCCGGAGCCACCTACCTTTGCTGCCGTACCAATACCTGATTTGTATGGCCTTTTCTACCAGACAACTTTTCCTGATCGACGGGCTGGGCGCAGTCCTTACCGCTACGCTCCTGAGCCAGGTGCTGGTGCGCTGGCAAACGCTGTTTGGCGTACCGGCTGCCGTGCTGTATGCGCTCGCGGGCGTAGCTGCCTGCTTTGCCGTGTACTCCCTGGGCTGCTACCTGCTGCTGCGGGAGGGCCACGCCCGCTACCTCCGGGCCATTGCCATCGCTAATACTGCTTACTGCCTGGTGACGCTGGGCCTACTGGCCTACCTGCCAGATATAAGCTGGCTGGGCATCGCCTACTTTACGGGGGAAATTATCATTATACTGCTGCTCGTTAACCTGGAGTTTCGAAAGGCTGCAGAGCCGGAAGCTTCCGCCGCCTGATCACCAATCAAACCTTACCACAGCCATGAATAACCAAGGCATCGTAATCCGAAATACGGAAATCCTGTCCGACAGCTGGTACACCCTCAAAAAGGTGACCTATGAGTACCAGCGCAAAGACGGCGGCTGGGAATTGCATACCCGGGAAGCCTACGACCGCGGCAACGGCGCCACCATTCTGCTCTACAACCGGAGCAGGCAGAGCGTCATCCTGACCCGGCAGTTCCGCCTGCCCACTTACATCAATGGCAATGATTCCGGACTGCTGATCGAAGCCTGCGCGGGCCTGCTCGAAGAAGACGATGCGCCCGACTGTATCCGCAAGGAGGCAGAGGAGGAAACGGGCTACCGGGTCCGGAAAGTGGAGAAAATATTCGAAGCTTACATGTCGCCCGGCTCGGTCACCGAAATCCTGCACTTCTTCACAGGCGAGTACGACGAGGGCATGAGGGTGGGCGAAGGTGGCGGACTGGCCGGGGAGCAGGAGTATATTGATGTCCTGGAGCTCAATTTTGCGGAAGCGATGCGGATGATCAGCCGGGGGGAAATCCGGGATGGCAAAACAATCATGCTTCTGCAGTATGCCAAAATACAGGGCTTGCTGGGATAGCGGCATCTCCACCCGGACGGCTGTGCAAAGCTGGCCAACAAATACTATATTGGCACCAAAAGCGAGCCGATGAGCCAGGAAGCCAGAATATACCTGGAAGGCCTGCAGCAGAAGGGGCACGAACAATATGGGAGGCCTCCGTGGCTGAAGCAGGGCGAAAGCAGCCTGAGCAACCCACTGCTCGAAGGCCTGCTGCAACTGCGCGCGCGGGTGCAACAGGGCCAGGCTTCACCGGAAGAGCATTACGCGGCCTTTCGGCAAATATCAGGCATGCCGCTGGCCAGCCCTGCCGATCCGGCTATGCATAAGCAGGAGCTGCAGAGTATGGTGCGTGCCCCCCTGCCCACCCGGCTGGAAGACCCATTCCTGTACGCTGTGTTTTCGCTTATATACCCATATCTGGAGCAAGGCTGCCGGCACTTTGGCTACGATCCGGGCGCTGTAGCCGTGGGCAGCCTCCCCCACCCGGAATTTTGGCTGCCCGGGGCATCGGGACAGCTGGCCACCCTACAGCAGGGCCTGCTGCGTTTCCTGTTCCGGGCTGCCGCCGCGTACCAAAAATTCACAACACCCCCCTACCTCTACGAGCGCTCCCGTGTGCTGCGCCCCGAGATTGAACGGAACCATTATCTGAAGCCGGAGGCCAAACTGAGGCTGGATGCCGCAGCTGACTTTACCGAAGCGCTGCAGGCCTTTCTGATCAGCGGGAAAGGCACGCTACCCGCCGGGCAGTCGGATCAGGAAGGGAACACTCTTCCCGTGGCTGTCGAGGAAGCCATCGTCAAGCCTCTGTTTACCTTCGTTTTCGCGCAAGCGTACGCCCGCACTTTCCTCGGCCACCAGCCGGGCAGCCGGGATTGGCAACAGGGCACAACCGCCGACCTAAAAGCCCTGCAAATTACGCTGATTGCTTTCCGGGAGGGTGGTAAAGCAGCCCCCCTGTTGCATGCCCTGTCCCTCTGCTTC
>CAJXXJ010000558.1 GCA_913062745.1 uncultured Phaeodactylibacter sp. | reverse complement strand
AGAGGCGAAGGCGTGGAAACGCTCATTAAGGCTCAGCTGCACTTGCCCGAAAAGGGCGGATACCCGTTCCGACCAGGCGCTGCTGCTCGTGTCTGCCCGGTACACATCAGCTGCCCAGGCATCGTAGTCACGGATGCGCTTATTGGAAAGCAGGGCTGCGTTATCAAAACCTAAGAGGTTGAGCTCATCAGCAGTGCGGGAGGTATGGGTATAAGACGTACCCGCCGTGGCCTGCAAGCTCACTTTATCACTACGTTTGTCGTAATGCACAAAGGCTTCGTAAAGCGACATGCCGGCACTTTGGTCGGAAAGATCAGCCCGCCCGTGCTGCTCTTCAAAGTAGCTGTAGGCATTGCCGCGGAAATAAGAGTCCGGGCTGTAAAAAGCCCGCTGATTGATAAACTGATCCTCATAGGCATACCTCGCCTGAACGGAAAACCTTTTGCTAATATGGTAAGTCGCCAAAGCAGAGGTTTGCAACAGCTCCGTCCGGCCCTCATTGGAGTTCAGCGCTACAATAGCAGCCGGGTTAAAGGAGTCAAACAGGTTAATCGTTTCATAAAAACCTCCGGTAAAGCTCTCATTGTAGGAAAAGGGCAGCCCGTCCAGTTCTAATGGGATAGTAGGGTTGAAGCCAACAGCGTAGCGGAAAGCCTCCGGGAATCCAAGCTGATTGTCTCGGTTGGTGTAGGCGGCGTGGATTTTCACATCCAGGGCATCTTTGAAAAAAGTGCGGTTGAGGTAAGCCCTTAAGTTGTATTGCGTGAAGCCAGACTCCCTCAGCACTCCCTCCACATCCCGGAAGTGCCCGGCTATCCGGAAGTTGGTGCCTGCCTTTCGCCCGCTTACAGCCAGGTTGTGCGCCTGGCTCCAGGCCTTACGTTGTACTTGCTCCGGCCAGTCCGTTGCTCCGCCAAAATCCCAGTGCCCCGCCTCCCGGAAAGTAGCAGCATCCATGATGGGAAAACCCGGGTAAGGTACAGAAGAGGCCATTTGCCCGTGGTAGGAGACGGCCAGAGTATCCCGGAGGAAGCTGCTAGCCTTAGTACGCACCAAAACCACTCCATTGGAAGCCCGTATACCGTACATAGCCTGAGATGCTCCGTCTTTGAGCACGGTCACGGAAGCAATATCTTCGGGGTCAAGGCTGTACCAGGACGCACCGGCGATGCCGTCTACTACGAGCAGTGGCTGCCGCTGCGAATAGGACGACAACCCTCTTACCCTGAAAAGGGATAGCGTGTTAGGGTTGCCCCCCCGGTTGTACACCTGCACACCGGCTATTTGCCCCGTCAGGAGCCCGGTAGGGTCCGCCATTAGCCCCTGATTGAAAGAAGAGGTATCAGCGCTTCCCACTGCAGCAACATTTGACAGCCGGTCATTAACCGGATAACCCCATAGCGAAACCGTAGGAGCAGATGCCTCCCTCAGGGTATCCTGTGCGTACAAAGCCGGCAGGCCGGAAAACAAAAAAACCAAAACCAACAATTGAAGTAATGCGTGTTTTGCAGTATTATATTCCGGCATAGTGGCAGCAGCTTGAAATTAAAAGTCACCACCAATTTAAGGTTTTCCGGGAAGAAATGGGAAAACCAGGCCATACGCTACACAGGATGGAAAGTACACGAGTGCGCGGTGGGTTAATAAACGAAAAAAAGGAAAACTCCCAGTCCCCGACCACAGAGAACCGGGAGCTCCGGGTGGGCAGCGTCGATTCCCCCCCCTTGATTTGGCCATATCAGGCTTTGCATTTAGATGATTTTTTCGTGTAAGAACGCTCCAAAAGCAAATGCCGGATACAGTTAATAACTTCGAGATATAAATTTAAGGCACCCTGCTACAAATAAGTAATCATCCGATGATTTGTATAGATATTCCCGCTGGGAAAAGTCAACCACTTTTTATTAAAAAATTCTTATTATTACTGCATTTACTACTCAATAAGTCAACATGATACAGACTAAACTCTACGAAATCCTGCACCACCTTCGCCCAACGGAGCAAAAAAGTTATCTCGCCTCGCTTTCCATCCGGGAGAATAAGGTTTCCCCGGATGACCACGCCCGTTGCAAGCGCTACCTGGAACAAGTGGTAAAAAAACAATTGCCGGAATACGAAGCAGAATTCTGGTCTTCAGAAGGCCTGGCCCCGGAAGATGCCAAAAAGGTAAGAAACCGGCTGCTGCGCGCCGCCGACCGCTACCTGGTGCTTGATACGCTGGAGCGGGAGCCCTCTCTGAAACACATCCTCCTGGCTAAGCGCTACTCTGAGATCGGGCTGAAAAAACACATCCGGCACCATCTGAGCGCTGCGCGGAAAGAACGCCCGGAGCTCAAAGAACAGATTATAGACGGCAACCTTGCGGATTTTATAACAGAAAGAATCAAAAGGATAAACTTTAAAAAAGAAGCGGAGCGGCTGCAGGAGGATTGGGAAAGCCTGATTGCGCCCCTAAGCCGCTATTACTACCTGACTTATCTTCGGATGCTGCTGGCGCAGTACGAAGCACTACAGGTGGGCGCAAAGGGAGAAGAAAAAAAGCAAGCCCTCAGGAAAAAGATAGAAACGGTTATCCACAGATCCGAAGATGAGAAAGTCGCTACATTTGGCCGTATGCTTCGCCTGATTGACCGTTGTGAACCATCGGAATACTTTGAGATATGCCAGGGCATAGCAAACGCCGAACACCCTTTACCACTTGCCTACCAGAGGTTTATGTATGAATTCAGGGCCAACTACTGTGTCTGGCGCTTTCAGTATCACGAGGACAGGCGGTTTGCCAGGGAGTATATTGAGATTATGGCGGCTCTGGAAAAAGTGAACGGCCACCTTTACCGCGGAGGAAAGGTGAGTCTCTTGGTTGCTATCAACTGTCTGTCTACAGGGGTAGTCAGCGGCAACATGGACTGGACGGAAGCCTTTTTGGCCCGCAACCAGAAGCATCTCGACTTTAAAAAGCCGGCTGACCGGCGCATTTTCATGCAATTCGCCAAAGGCTATCTCGACTTTCACCGGGGCAGGCTGGAAAAGGCACAGGAGTGGCTGGTTACTTTCCGGAACTCTCCGGTTTACTGGCAAAATTACTCTTTAAAACTTGGAGCAGACCGGCTGCTCATGAAGCTTTACTTCGAGCAGAAAGAGGAAAAAGCCCTGTTACTGCATCTGAAAAGCGTAAGAAGCTACGTGTTGAAGCTCAATCAAAAGATACCCGGGAAATTTGACAGTATTTTAAAGTTTTTCGACGTATTAGCCTCCCTGAGCAAAAGCGGCCAGCCACTGAGCGAAGAAAAAACACAGGGCTGGCCGCTTATCGACCGCATTTGGGCGCAGCGGGTAATCCGCAATTCTCCTCCCGGCTTATAACTGTACCGCACCGCTAAAGGAACCGGCATCTGTCGTCACCTCCACCTGATAGGTGCCGGCAGCGAGGCCGGAGAGGTCAAAACGGCAAACATGAGCCCCGCAGCCCGTCAGGCTCAGCTCAAGCGTACCGTTTTTGTAAATGTCAACCGTTGTAATGGTAGTGTTCAAGTCGTCTGCTTCCGTCAGCAAGACTACCACGTCCACTACGCTGACTGTTC
>CAJXXJ010000557.1 GCA_913062745.1 uncultured Phaeodactylibacter sp. | reverse complement strand
CAGGATACCACGCTTACACTAACGGCTTACCAAAGCCTGCGCAAGCTGCGCATGCCCGGTGGGCGGGATATGCTCTTCTTGCCCTTTAAAGACGCTACCAACGGCGAGGCGTCTTACGGTGGCGGGCGCTACCTGGATCTTTCCCGAAAGGATATACAAGACGGGCGGCTCACCCTGGATTTCAACCTCGCCTATAACCCTTACTGCGCTTACAGCGACGGGTATAACTGCCCCGTGCCCCCTGAGGAGAACCACCTGCCGCTGCCCATCGAGGCCGGCGAGCAAGCCTACCAAAAGCCTACAGCCGATAAATAGCGAACAGGCTCAGCGTATTGGAAATATAAGTGGGGGCATTGCCCAGTAGAAGGGCTGCATTATTGATCTCGTAGCGCAGGCTCAGCTCGAAGTGGTCTCCACCGATGCCGAAGCCGCCGAACAGCCCGATCTGCGTGTCCCAAAACACATCGTTGGGCAGCCCGGAAATATCCGCGTTGCCGCCCTGAAAGCCAACGGAAAGCCCGCCGTAGGCGCTGCCGAAGATATCCGCGTTGCCGCTTTTGCGCAGGCCCAGGTTGAACTGCAGGTAACTGGCATCGACGTTAATGTTTTCCAGGTTGTCATCTGTTTGGAAAGGGGCGTACAGCCCTTCCAGCATGTAGCCGGAGCGGCCATTGCTGCCCGGGCGGTGTACGAGTAGCGAAAACCCCAACCTGGGCACTATAGCGCCGCTGCCCAGGTTGTTCAGCTGATCGCGTTTTTGGCTTACGCGGGTATAAGCCATGCCTGCCATGCCGCCTATGGTAACGGTATGCCGGGTGGGCACCAGCGAATAATCCAGCTGCTGCCCGGGCCCGCAGTTATTGTAGTCCACTACGAGGTTCAGCAGGTTTTCCAGGTTGAAATTCCAGTCGCCCTGCAGCCGCTCGACGGTCTTCGGGCAATCTCTCATAGCTGTGCTGAGCTGTTCCAGGTAGCGGTCGTGCCGCTTGCGCAGCTTACGGTCCCGCCCTATTTTGATATAGCGGTGGTGGATCAGCTCTTCGAGGCCCGAGCCATCGTCGATGAAGTAGTGGGGTGTCCCATCCGGCTGCTCGTAGTAGAAAAAGCTGATGCTGCCTTCTACCACTGCCTGCAGCAGCAGGGTATCCTGCACATAGATCAGCGAATCGGTGGCCAGGAGCCTATCCGGGTCAGTGCTGTAGAGCAGCCGCTGCCCGATTTTTCCGTAGAAGCGTTCTTCGGGCTCATCGGTAAAGACGAGGGAGCTGATTTCCTGAGTGGGAATAAACTCAGCGTCCTGGGATTCATCGGAGCGGTAGAGCAGGCGGTTGGTGTTTTCCGCCCAGTTGGGGTATTCTACTTCGCCGCGCAGTTGACGGCCGTCCTGCAGCCTGAGCCGGGCTTCCCGGAAATCGCGCTGGGCATTTGCGGTAAGCGCAATAAAGAGCAGCAGCGGCAGCAGGCAAAAGTGGTGAGCCATATCGATCAGTTTTTTTGGTTTTTTCGGTTTTTCTTTTCGTTGCGTTCGTTGGTTTGCAAGGCTTCGGGCGACCAGCCGGTGTCTTCCGCCTCTGCTTTATGATGGTAGTACTCCACAGCGTCGTGGACTTGGATGAACTGGTTGCGCTGCCCGATTTGCTCCATCAGGCCATAGCGGTAGAGGAGGTCACGTGCCGGGCCGACTACTCCCGAGAGATAAAATTCGATCTCGCGTTTCTTCAGGCTTTCCCGCACTGCTTTCAGGGCTTCGGCTCCGCTTGTGTCAATATCGTGGATGCTGGAGGCGTCCAGGATAAGCAATTTCAGTTCGCGCCCTTCCTGCTCTATAATCGCTTCCAGCTCGTCCTGGAAAAAGTCGGCATTGCCGAAGTACAGCTGGGCGTCAAAGCGAACGATGAGCACCTGATCGTGCTGCTGCGCCTGTGCAAAGCGGTTAACGCTTCGGTAGCGGCGGGAGTTGGGCAGCTGGCCCAAAATAGCGATGTGTGGGCGGGAATTGCGGTAGACCATGATGGCGAGGGATAGCCCGACACCAATCAGCAACCCGGTTTGAATACCCAGCAGGAGGGTTGCTGAGAAAGTGGCGGCCATAGTCCAAAAGTCCCGCCGGTCGATGGACCACAGCCGTCTGGCTTCGGGATAATCAATCAGGTTGATGACCGCCGAAAGAATAATGGCAGCGAGTACGGCTTTGGGCAGGAAGTAAAACCAATGGGTGAAAAACAGCAGCGTCAGTGCGATAACGATGCCGCTGATGATAGAAGCCAGGCCGGTTTTAGCTCCGGCATCGGTGTGCACGGCAGATCGGGAAAAGCTGCCGGAAGTCGGGAAGGACTGCCAGAAAGCGCCTGCCATTTTGGTGACGCCGAGGGCGATCAGTTCCTGATTGGGGTTGATGCGGGAGTTGCCTTCGCGCCGCCCCATCGTTTTGGCGATAGCGATGGACTCCAGGAAGCTGATGATGCAGATGGTTACAGCTACGGGCCAGACAGACTCAATGCGGCTCAGGCTCAGGTTGGGCAGCTCAAAAGCTGGCAGCCCGCCTGGGACTTTGCCGATGATGGCTACGCCCATCTGGTCGAAGCGCAGCCAGAGGGTGAGCAAAGTGCCGATGAGCACTACCACCAATGCGCCGGGTATAGCGCGGTGGATGCGCTTGAGCAGCCGGATGATAGCAACGCTGCCCAGGCTGATGGCGACGGTGAGCCAGTGGACTTCGCTGATGTGCTGCAGGGCATCCCAGGCCAGCGTAAAGATGTTGTTGCTGCGCTGCAGGCTGATGCCGAGGAGGTTTTTAAGCTGGCTGAAGGCGATGACGAAGGCCGCAGCGGAAGCAAACCCGGCGATGACGGGCTGGGAGAGGAAGTTGACGAGCACACCCAGGCGCAGGCTTCCGAGCAGGAGTTGCAGCAGCCCGGCCAGGAAGGAGATGGAAATGGCGATGCTGATGATTTCCGTTGTGCTTAGTTCGCCGGGCAACTGATAGATGCCCGCCGCAGTAAGGATGGAGACGATGGCAGCGGGGCCAACCGAAAGATGCCGGGAGGTGCCAAGCAGGGCATAAAAGAACAAGGCGGTCAAACTTGCGTATAATCCATAGATAGGAGGCAGGCCCGCCAGCAGCCCGTAGGCCATACCCTGTGGTACGAGCATCACACCGACGGTAAGGCCGGACTGAATGTCCCCCAATACGTAGGAGCGTTTGTACTGGGGCAGCCAGGTGAGAATAGGCAGGTATTTTTTAAGCACTGTTCTTGGTTGTTTTTGTGAAAAAGGTGCTGTGGCAATAGCCCGGTCTTGTTATTCTCAAAAAATCCGCTATCTTAAAAGTTTATGAAAGTACCGAAAATCCGACCTAAAGCTACGCTAAAAGTACCGGGAAAGAAAAAGCGTAAGAATACCGGCCTGGCTCCGGGCAGTCTGGTGTTTACCGGAGAGAAGCGCCTGGAGGAGGTGCATGTGCACCTTGTGGAATACAGCAAAGAGGGCGATGTGCACGAGCAGCATGCGCAAGGCGCGCTGCCTGAGCCGTCTGAAGGCGATTTCATCCGATGGTATGATGTCCGGGGGCTGCACGATGTGGAGCTCATCAAGCAGATT
>CAJXXJ010000556.1 GCA_913062745.1 uncultured Phaeodactylibacter sp. | reverse complement strand
ACCCGACGCACGAGTATATGCCGACCCGCCTGCCTTAGCATGTCGGGCAGGCACGAAGTCATGGTTGGTCCCAAACTACTTCGTCGTCGGTATAGTAGCGCTACGTAAGGGGCCATCCAACGAAGAGTAGCCTCAAAATTCGCCGCAGGCAACCCCTAGTTTTAGCCTTGACAGACCACTAGGGGGCTGTCAAAGCGAAGACTCCGGGTTGCTTTTTACAGTGACTTTTTAAGCCTACTCTTCGTTATTTCTTCCCTCTCATCTTTCATTGACCGGGCTAGCCCATCCGCATTTCGGCTGGCTTCCCCTCAATTTTTCGCGAAAGCGCCTCCTGCCTGCCCTACAGCTCCAAATCCACCCGAAACGTATCGAAATCCTCCCGCTCGATGGTGAAGCCTTTGCGCTCAAAGAGGGTAAGCATGCCCTTGTTGGAAGCCAGCACGGTAGCGTACAGCCGCTGCAGCTCCATATCTCTGGCGATTTGGATGATATAGTCCGTCATCTGGCTGCCCAAGCCTTGGCCCTGCCATTCATCAGCTATGAGGATGGCGTACTCGGCGGCTTCTCCCCAGGGGTCGGCTATGATGCGCACTACCCCGATCATTTCTTCCTCCTCCTGCTCCCGCTGTATCAGTGCCACAATGGCCATTTCCCGGTCGTAGTCAATTTGCGTAAAGCGGGTCATCAGTTCGTGTGTCATGCGGGGTACGTAGCCGAAGAAGCGGAAATAGAGCGACTCTTTGGATAGCCGGTTGACCATGGCCATTTCCATGGGCTCGTCTTCCGGGCGGATGGGGCGCAGGAGCACCTCGTTGCCGTCCTTTGAGCGTATCGTTTTTTGGTAGCGCCCAGGGTAGGGGGGGATGACGAGGTGCTGATATGCTTTGCGGCTTTGCAATTCGCCGGGCGGGCTCAACACGATATGGGCATCGAGCATCATCCCGCCTTCTTCATCCATCACAAAGGGGTTGATATCCACCTCCCGGATTTCCGGAAAGTCCATCAGCAGGTAGGAAAACTTGCAGAGGGTAAATGCCAGCTCTTCCAGGTGTACTCCCGGCCGGCTCCGGTAGCCTTTGAGCAAGGGGTAGATTTTGGTGCGCTCAATCATGCGGTGCGCCAGCGCCATATTGAGCGGCGGTATTCCGAGGTGGGCATCTTTGTAGACTTCAACTTCCACGCCTCCTTTGCCAAAAGCGATGACCGGGCCCAGCACCGGGTCCTTCCGCCCGCCGATGAGCAGCTCGAAGGGTTTATTGACCATTTTCTCGATAATTACGCCCCGGACTTCCGCATCAGGCTCTTCTTTTTTTAACTGCGCTACTACCTCCTCAAAGGCTTGTTGGACCATTTTTCCGGTGCGCAGATTCAGCCGAACGCCGCCTACGTCTGTCTTATGGTAAACGCCGGGGCTGGCCACCTTCATCGCTACCGGGTAGCCACAGGCTTTGGCACAGTCCGCAGCTTCTTCGGCGGTGCGGGCGAAGCGGTAGGCGGTAACCGGCAATTTGTAGCAAGCCAGTAAATCTTTTGCCTCGTGCTCCATCATCTGCAGCCGGCCTTCCTGCCGTATATTGTCGATGATTTCACGGGCCTTGTCCTTATCGGGATGAAACTGCTGCGGCTCTTCGGGTGGTGTTTCGT
Source organism: uncultured Phaeodactylibacter sp. (assembly GCA_913062745.1). Lineage (GTDB taxonomy): Bacteria > Bacteroidota > Bacteroidia > Chitinophagales > Saprospiraceae > Phaeodactylibacter. The sequence goes on along the minus strand of CAJXXJ010000556.1, from coordinate 1,959 downwards.
AGAGCAGTTCCAGGGTGCGGTTGTAGGCGTACATTTTCAGAAAAACATCCACGGCGCTTTCCGGATAGCGGTACGGAGGCACCCGGCCGCTCTCCAGAATATCCCGGGCACCCTGCACACCCCGCTCGCCCATCCAGGTAGCGAGCAGCGGCTTGCGGGACTTTTTGTTGACCTCCACCACGGCGCGCGCCACAGCCTCGGGGTCGGTCATCGACTGATACGTCAGGATAACCAAAACGGCATCGGTATTGGGGTCACGCAGTAAAATCTGCAGTGCTTTTTGGTAGAGCTCGGCCGAGGCATCCCCCATGATGTTGACCGGGTTGCTGTGGCTCCAGTTGACGGGCAGGACTTCGTTGAGCTGCTCGAAGGTTTTGTCCGTAAGCGGAGCAAGCTGCCCCCCGTGGGTGGAAAGGTAGTCGGTAGCTAATACGCCCGGGCCGCCTGCGTTAGACAGGATGGCGAGCCGGTTGCCGGCCGGGCGCGGCTGCATAGCCAGTGATTGTGCACAGTTGAACAGCTGCGCGATCGTATTTACCCGTATGATGCCGGAGCGTTGGAAGGCAGCGGAGAATACGGCATCGTTCCCCGCCAGGGCTCCGGTGTGGGACAGCGCCGCTTCCCGCCCTTCCTTACTGCGGCCGGCTTTCAGTACGATGATGGGCTTGTGCCGGGCAAAGGCACGGGCAGCGCTCATGAAACGGCGGGCCTCCGTCAGGCTTTCCATGTACAGCAAAATGCAGGTCGTGCGGTGGTCGGTGCCAAAAAAGTCGATCAGGTCTGCATAGCCTACATCCGCCATAGCACCTACGGAAACGAAATAGCTGAAGCCGACATTCTGCTCCACTGCCCAGTCGAGGGTGGATATGCCAAGCGCTCCGCTCTGGGAGATGAACGCAATATTGCCCGGCGAGGCCATACGGGTGGCAAAGCTGGCATTGAGCCCCAGGTGCGGGCTGATGAAACCGAGGCAGTTCGGGCCAATGACCCGCATGCCGTATTCTCTTGATAGCTGCTTGATCCGCTCCAGGCGGTGGCGGCTTTCCTCACCAGTCTCCTGAAAACCAGCGGACAGTATGGCCAAGGCTCCCACCCCGGCCTCTCCACACTCCCGGATAACCTGCATGACCGCGTAGGCCGGAGTAGTGATGACGGCCAGCTCCGGGGCTTCCGGTACATCCTTGATGTGGTAATAGCTTTTCTGGCCCTGCACTTCCCGGTGGCGGAGGTTGACGGGGGTGATTTTGCCTTTAAAAGAGCCAGCCAGCAGGTTTTTCATGACCATATACCCAATGGAAGCCGGATCATCAGAGGCACCTATGATGGCTACCGACTGGGGTTGAAAGAGCTTTCGAAGCTGCTTGCGCATGTTCAGGTGGATTGAGTCGTAAATATTCAGGGCCTGAGAGATGCTACCGTAGCATATCCAAGCACCCGGCAATAGCAAAATGCTCGTCGTAAAGGTACCAGTAAATCATCCCTGCTGCCCACACTGGCCTAAAATTTCCAGTAGTGTCGCAGATTACCCATGACGGCGTGGACGTAAATTTCGTAAGTTTCCCATACCCGCATGCCCGAATTGGTTGGCGGCTCGTAGTAGGGCATTTCCAGCCCGTTCATGCCAGCCAGGAAGTTGTACAGGCATTTGGGCATATCTTTGATGCTGTAGCCCCCTTCCAGTACTGCAAATATATTATCGAAGCGGCTGCGCAGCCGTTGCCCCAGCTGATAGTAGAAGGTGGTGGATGCCCGCAGGTCGAGCAGCAAATCCCGGTGATGGGCATCAAAACCGGCGGAAAGGGCAATCACATCCGGCTGAAACTGTTCCAGTATAGGCAGGAAGTAATCCAGCGTCTCATTCAGGATGTCATCGCCGCTGCCGGGCGGGAGCGGGGTGTTGATGTTGAAGCCCTTGCCTTTGCCCACACCGATTTCCTCTACGAAGCCGTGGCCGGGATA
>CAJXXJ010000555.1 GCA_913062745.1 uncultured Phaeodactylibacter sp. | reverse complement strand
CGCTTCAATGAAATGACGCCGGAGAACCGGCAGCAAATCCGGGCGTACCTTTCGGACCTGTACGAAGTTATGCTGCAGGACATCAGCAACGGGCGCGGCATCAGTGTTGATAGCCTCCGCCAACTGGCGAATAGCGCCACAGGCTATCACGCTGAACAGGCACTGGCATCCGGCATGGTGGATGAGCTCGTACACCGCCCGGGCGTACTCGATGATCTGCGGGAGCGCCTTGGGCTGGAAGAAGGCGAGGATATCCGTAAGATCAGCCTGACTGATTACGCCAATGCGAAAAATGAATCCAAAGACTACAGCATCAGCAATAAAATTGCGGTCATTTACGCAGAAGGTGCCATTGTAGACGGCAAGGCCAACCCGGGTACTATCGGCGATAAGGACTATGTAACCTACCTCAAAGAAGCCCGCGAAGACGATGGTGTGAAAGCGATCGTGCTGCGCGTGAACTCACCGGGCGGCAGCGCTATGGCTTCGGAGAATATCTGGAAGCAGGTAGAGCTGGCCAAAGAAGCAGGTAAACCGGTGGTGGTCTCTATGGGCGATTATGCAGCTTCCGGTGGATATTACATTTCCGCTGCTGCGGATTCTATCTTTGCCGAGCCCAATACGCTTACCGGATCTATTGGTGTATTTTCAATCATTCCTAATGCGAGTGAGCTGCTGGAAGAAAAAGCCGGCATTCATTTCGATACGGTGAAGACCGGCGACCTTTCTGCTGATTTCACGCCCTTCTACGCGCTTTCCCCGCAGGCAACCCGCATTCTGCAGCAGCGTACCGAGGAGATGTACGAGATTTTCCTTAAGCGCGTAAGCGATGGCCGGGGCATGAGCCGCGACTCGGTGCACGAAATTGCGCAGGGCCGCGTATGGACCGGTAAGGCAGCCATTGATGTGGGCCTGGTGGATAGGCTGGGCGGCCTGGATCAGGCGTTGGCTTCAGCAGCCGCTCTGGCGGACCTGGATGAATACCGCATCACGGAATGGCCAAAGGTCAAAGACCCGATTCAGATGCTGCTCGAGCAATTTATGGAAAATGAAAACGCCCGGGTCAACGCCGTACTGCAGCGTGAGATGAAGGAATGGTATCCGATGTATAAACACTACAAGCAAATTCGGGATTCCAAAGGAGCGCAGGCGCGCCTTCCCTTCGTAGTGCCTTTTAACTAAAATCAATCCGGTAAATACACCTGAAAGAGTGCCTTTCCGAAACCGGCCGACTGCATGCCTTTTGGAAAGGCACTTTACTTTTCTATCGAAGCCTTAGTCGTTACTATTGAGCAGAGATTTGTTGCTGACTGTTTTGAAGCACTCTCCTTCATTGCTGCAAGGGCTGCAGTAGCCTTGGCCTTCGTCATTATACCGTGGCTCGCAGCCACTTGTTTCCGCTGCACAATCGATGGTCGTGCAGCTTATCTTATTATTGACTTGTAGTGAGGATCCATCCTCCGCTATTTTCACCCCGAATGTGGATTTGTACTCCTCGCCCTCAAACACCAGCGCATAGGTACCCTGCGCGCGCGGGACTATATTTACTTCTGTGAAGCTGCCTTCAATTTGAGAGGAAAGCCGCAGATTTTGATTGTAAGCCTGCAACAGCTCGGCCTTGTCCGCAGTAAGAACCGCTTCCCCGTTTTGAAGGGCACCAACAGTCTGCCAGGGCCCCTGAGCCAGGGTGCAGCCGGTTGCGGCCAGCGCAAATAGCATAATCAGCAATAAATTCTTCATTCTTAAAATGATTGATTGTTATAGTGCCTACTCTGTTTCAGCCTGCCGGCAGGGTTTTCGGCAACGCCCTCTACAGCCAATTTAGCAAACTCCCCCGCAAAAATTTTGCAGGGGGTTACTTTTCACCCTCGTTTTTCCTGAATGGCCAGATTACAGGTGCCTTTTCGTAATAGTAGCTTTCCTGTTCATAACAGTAATGAATAACTGCCTCCAACTCCCGCAGGGTGTTCAGAAGGTTATAGACCGTTCTTTCGCTGACATTTAGCCTTTCTGATAATTGGACAGCATTTCCGGTGGACTTACGTTGGATAAGCGCGTCTAAACGATCGAGCATCCTGAGTTGATCAACAAATCTCATAGGTTACAGAATTATACAAAAGAAAGCTCTGCCAGCGCTAAAAAAAGCGGAAGGCGACCACTGATGGATAGAGCTGTGTTACGCTGTGCTATTGTTCAGATAAGCAGGAGGCACTCTGTTGAGTTTTTATAGTCCGCCAACCCAAGATTTGTGATTTCTGACTTGCTCTTTTTCCACCTCGCTGCGTTAAAAAGCCTCGCCGATGCTTAGGCATCGCCTACGTTTTTTGCCCCCGACGATAAATGTCGGGATCCGAGACTTGCGCGCTAAAAAATAGCTGCGCCATAATTTCACAAATCTTAAGTTGTTGGACTATAAGCTCTACCGAAGAGCACCATTGATTGCTTTCCAAGATAATCGTTTTTGGACTAACAAGCAATGATGCTATCCCTATTTTTGTCGCATGAAGGCCGGGCATCGGCAAAGGGCCCGGAGGTTCTCGTCCCGGGCGTACTATTCCAAACCGGAAAAGCGCAGTACGGATAGTTGAAAGGGGCACCGTCAGTTGTATTGAACGATGCCCCTATATTTCCCGGAGTTTTCCGGGTTTACAGTTCTGTAAGTGTGATTTTTCCTCCCGGGGCCTGCATCGTCATGGTATGACCAATATCGTCTGCAACTATTCCAGACATCGTACAACTTGTACAATTGTCGGAATCACAGTAAACTACGATGAGTTTTTTCTTTTTGGGACAGTCTCCGGCGACATTACAGCTACAAGTCTCACCTCCGGAGCCCTCCCCATTTAAAAAAGCGACGGATGTATTGTCTATATCAGCGGGTATCTCAATGGGTAAAATGTAACCATAGGTGTTGATGAAGATCGTCTTGCGCTCCCCGATAGCACTTTCCAGGAAATTTCGCTCAAGCTCACCCAGTAAATTAGCTATCGGCTCATAATCAATAAATGCAGCAGGCAGCAAATACTTTTCGTTTAGATCTTTAAAAGTCTCCACGAATAAATCCAGTTCAGATGAAAGTATCACAATATCCTCCAACGCGACAGACACACCTGATATAGAAGCTTTATCTTTATCACAGCTACTGCAGCCGTCTTTAATTAAACATCCATAATCACCTCCGCTTTTCACCGGATCACAGCCCGAACCTTCTGTACAGGTGCAAGTTACGCTGCCAGAACCACCAATAGCGGAGGTATGATAGTTGCCATTTATATCAATGCCTACTGCAAAATACGGATCCGGCAAAGTAAAACGAAGCTCTCCTTCACCAAAAACAAATAGGGTACCTTCCGGGAACGGAATACCGAAGGGGCTAAAGTCTGGATGATCAGCTCTGAACGTCAGTTCATTGCCCTGAAAACGGGTATCCTCCGGTACGGTTGATTCAGTGGTACAACCCACTAACGAAGCCAGGGCAAGCAAAGCAAGGAAGTAATACTTGTTCATGATTTTAGGTTTGAATAGATTGAGCCTACTCTGTTTCAGCCTGCCGGCAGGGTTTTCGGCAACGCCCTCTACAGCCAATTTAGCAAACTCCCCCGCAAAA
>CAJXXJ010000554.1 GCA_913062745.1 uncultured Phaeodactylibacter sp. | reverse complement strand
GGTGGAAAGCGTCAGGAATGCGATGATCAGTAAAAACTGCTGGGCTCTTGCCGAGACGTTGACCACCGGAACGAGGGCAGAGCGCAGTTGCAGCATGCTGTAGGCATTGGCGTGCTGTATAGCGTGACCGCACTCATGCGCTGCTACTGCTGCTGAAGCGATGCTGTTGCCCCGGTACACGCCCGGGCTCAGGCTGACTGTCTTGGAGAGGGGGTTGTAGTGGTCCGTGAGGACTCCCTGCCCTTCCACGATTTTCACATCCTGAATGCCGTAATGCTGCAACATGCGTGCTGCTACTTCCCGCCCGCTCAGGCCGGAAGAAAGCGGCATCTGACTGTACTTATTGAACTTGCTCTTCAGCCGCTGGCTTACAAAAGCGCCCACGAGGGACAACAAGCCGGCGACTATCATATATCCATAATACGCTCCCATAAGTAAGGTTTATTTATCGGTTTACTTATTGACGACAGCCGGGCGGGCAAGTCACCCGGCATCAGGCTTTCTCAATTAAGTCAAAGCCTGTATAATGCTGTAACGCTTTAGGGATAACAATCCCGTTGGGAGTTTGATTATTTTCGATCAAAGCGGCTACAATGCGGGCCAGTGCCAGAGCGGAGCCATTCAGCGTATGCGCCAGGCGGGTTTGTTTGCCGTCCCGGTAGCGCAGCTTCAGGCGGTTGCTCTGGAAGGTCTCAAAATTGGAGACGGAGCTAACCTCCAGCCAGCGCTGTTGTGCTGCCGAGTACACTTCGAAGTCGAAGGTCAGTGCAGAAGTAAAACCCAGGTCGCCACCGCAGAGCCGCAGGATACGGTAGGGTAGCTCGAGCTTTTCCAACAGCCCTGCGACATGCTGCATCATTTCCTGCAGGGTGTCGTAAGATTTATCCGGGTGTTGAATCTGCACAATTTCGATCTTATCAAACTGATGCACCCGGTTGAGCCCCCGCACTTCTGCGCCGTAGGAGCCGGCTTCGCGCCGAAAACAAGGCGTATGCCCCGTCAGCTTGATGGGGAAGTCCTTTTCCTCCAGGATGACGTCGCGGTAGATGTTGGTGATCGGCACTTCCGCCGTAGGGATCATATAGAGGTTGTCCTTTTCTATATAGTACATCTGCCCTTCCTTATCCGGCAGCTGTCCGGTAGCCCGGGCGGTATCCTCGTTTACCATCAGGGGCGGGAGGATTTCTTCGTAGCCGGCTTTGACGGCTTCATCCAGGAAAAAGCTGATCAGGGCGCGCTGCAGGCGGGCACCCTTGCCCCGGTAGACCGGAAAGCCGGAACCGGTGATCTTGGTACCCAGCTCCATATCGAAAAGGCGATAGTCTGCAGCCAGTTCCCAGTGCGGTTTCGCAGCATCCGCCAGTACCGGCAGCTCAGAGCCCCAATCCTGGTAGACTTCGTTGTCTTCGTCGCTATTGCCGGCCGGCACAGACTCGTGCGGCACATTAGGGAGTTGGTACAACAGTTCCTGCTGTTCAGACTTTGTATTTTTCAGCTCTTCCTCTACGGAAGCCGCTTCTTCCTTGATCTCGCTGACGCGTTGGCGCTTTGCTTCTGCCTCATCGCGTTGTCCAGACTTAAAAAGCGCGCCAATTTCCTTAGAAAAGGCATTGCGGTCTGCCAGCAGGCTGTCGAGCGTAGTCTGCAGCTCCTTCCTGCGGTCATCAAGGGCAATGATCCGGTCTACGATGGCGTGCTCTTGTTCTGGAAAACTTCTGACTTTCAGGCCTTTTTTTACGCGTTCTACATTGGCTCTCAAATAGTTAAGTTCCAGCATAAACTTTTTATTGGTTGGCTTCCGTTTAGAAAAAGCAAGGTGGTTTGAACTTTGGAAGCAAGAATTGGTTCACTTTTTTGCAAAGATACTATTTGAATTCAGAAAATAAACGTATTTTTGTAGGACCAAAGCGTATTTGCACTATTCAACAGATATACAGCCCACTGTAACATCTCAAGTGCCTACGATCTCTATTCCACTTTTTTTCTACGAAAATAAGCCTCAGGAAAGCTTAGTGGACATTCAAATCGAATGTTTTGGGGTATTTACTTTAACAAGACCGATTCTCCGCTATTTAACTTTCCGCAACTTTCCCTTGATGCATTTCAGTAACCAAACCACGTTCATTTTCAATTCTAACACTCAGTAACACACGATCAATATTATGTTGGATATTTCACAGTTGAACTACATGCTCGTCCCCGAGCTTAGAGAGCTGGCCGAACAACTCGGTTTAAAAGGATATAAGCGACTCAACAAGCAAGAACTCATCTACAAGATTCTCGACCACCAAGCCGCCTCCGGCGAAACTAACGGCAAAGACTCTGGCGAAAAGCAAAACGATGACGATAAGAACGAGCGCTCATCCCGGCGTACTACCCGCAGCCGAAAGGACAATGACCGCCGCTCTTCCCGACAGTCTGACGACAAAAACAAAGACAACGACAGCAAAGGCGACTCCCGCCGGCGCAGCCGCGTCGCTAAAGTCGAAGAGGACGACGACTCCTCCGCTAATGACGGCAACAAAAGCAAGGCTGATCAACAGCAAAAAGAGGACTCCCGCAGCCGTAACTCGGACGAGTCCCGCAGCCGGAGCAACGATGATAACCGCGGTGGCGATGAATCCCACAGCCGGGGCAGCGATGATAACCGCCGGGGTGATGAATCCCGCAACCGGGGTGGCGATGACGACCGTCGGGGTGGAGACGACCGCAACCGGGGCAAGCAGGAAAGCAAGCAGCGGGAGGACAAGCACGACCAAAAGCGGCAGAAAAAAGAGGACGACAAGGAGAAGTTCGACATCGAGCTCGATGGCATCATCGAGGGCGAGGGCATCCTGGAAATGATGCCGGACGGCTACGGCTTCCTGCGTTCTTCGGACTATAACTACCTGACGTCTCCGGATGACATTTATGTGTCCCCTTCTCAGATCAAGCTGTTCGGCCTGAAGACTGGTGATACTGTACGCGGCGCGATCCGCCCTCCGAAAGAAGGAGAAAAGTACTTCGCACTGCTGCGCGTTTCCAAGATCAATGGCCTCGACCCGCAGGATGTAAGGGACCGCGTGCCCTTTGACTACCTGACGCCCTTGTTCCCGATGGAGAAGTTTTCTCTGACTTCTTCTCCTACCGGAAAGGACATCGGCAACCGGATGATCGACCTGTTCACTCCGCTTGGAAAAGGGCAGCGTGGATTGATCGTGGCACAGCCTAAGACTGGTAAAACCTTCCTGCTCAAGGACATCGCCAACGCGGTAGCTAAGAACCACCCGGAGTGCTACATGATCGTACTGCTGATCGATGAGCGCCCGGAGGAAGTTACCGACATGAAGCGCAGCGTGAATGCGGAAGTCGTCTCTTCTACCTTTGATGAGCCGGCGGACAACCACGTGCGCGTAGCGAATATCGTACTGGAAAAAGCCAAGCGACTGGTAGAAAGCGGGCATGACGTAGTCATCCTGCTGGACTCTATCACGCGTCTGGCACGTGCTTACAACACCGTTGCACCGGCTTCCGGCAAGGTACTCTCCGGTGGTGTGGAAGCAAACGCCCTGCACAAACCGAAGAAGTTCTTTGGTGCTGCCCGTAATATCGAGGATGGCGGTTCTCTGAC
>CAJXXJ010000553.1 GCA_913062745.1 uncultured Phaeodactylibacter sp. | reverse complement strand
TACACACGGATGCTTTCCCGGGGAATCCCCCCGAAGCAACTCCCATCCGTGTTCATCCGTGAGCATCTGTGGGCAAATACAATTTGGCGCCCAAAAATTTGCACCTTCTCCAATATTTTACTTAAAATTGCACCAAATTCAGCAAACACAACGAGCACTATTTTTGCTCAACCTTACCAAGAAGCTTTTCCACAAACACCACACTACAACATTAAGAAGAGGCCGTAACAGCCCCTCAAAGTGGCTTCCTGCAGCCCTGATCAACTATTTTTTCGCCTTGAGCTTGCCTTCATGAGCAAACTTGAGTACTTTTATTACTCAATATGATCGAGACGCTGATATCTTCCAAGACCCGGGTGAAACTACTGATGAAGTTTTTCATCAACGCCAACACCACCGCCTACCTCCGGAGCCTGCAGAGCGAATTCGGAGAATCCTCCAATGCTATCCGGGTAGAGCTTAACCGTCTGGAAGAAGCCGGCATGCTGCGGTCCAGCACCAGTGGAAATAAAAAAATATTCCAAGCCAACAAACAGCACCCCCTCTTTAACGAGATTCACAACATCCTGCTCAAACAGATTGGGCTCGACCGTATTGTCGAGCAAGTCATCGAACGCCTCGGAGAGGTTCAGGAAGTTTACCTGACCGGCGACTTTGCCCGCGGGCTCGACAGCCAGATCATAGACCTCGTTTTCGTAGGGGAAGTAGACCGGGCGTATCTCTTACAACTAATTGAAAAAGCGGAGCATATGGTCCACCGTAAAATCCGCTATCTGATATGCGATGAGCAGGAACTCAAAGAGCTCAAACTCAGCGGGATCTCCTCAGAATCGCTCCTACTTTGGTCTAAAAATAGATAAACACACTATGCCCAGTTTTGACATCACAATCATCGGTGCCGGAATCGTCGGTTTGGCGACAGCCTGGCAAATCAGCAAAAAACAGCCAGGCCTGCGCGTGGCGGTGGTGGAAAAAGAACCACAGCCAGCCGCCCATCAGACCGGCCACAACAGCGGAGTCATCCACTCCGGCATCTACTACAAGCCCGGCGGCTCTAAAGCCCAAAATTGCCGGCGCGGCTACCGCTACCTGCTCGAGTTTGCGCAAGAGCACGGCATCCCCCTCGAAATCTGCGGGAAAGTAATTGTAGCCACCCGCGATTGGGAGCTGCCCCAACTCGATAAGATTTTCGAGCGCGGGCAGGCAAACGGACTGGACGGAATCAAAATAATCTCTCCCGAAGAGTGCCGCGAAATTGAGCCCCACGTCCGGGCAGTACGCGCCATACGGGTGCCGCAATCCGGAATAATCGACTACGGCGCCGTGACCAGGAAATACCTGGAATTGGCGCAGCAAGTGAACACCACAGCCTTTTTCGGGCAAGCGGTGCAGCATATTGACATACGGACGGAAGGAGCCTTCGTGCATACCCCGGACCACGAAATACAGAGTAAACTCGTGATCAACTGCGCGGGGCTTTACTCCGACAAGGTGGCTGAGATGACGATGCCGGAAGTGGACCTGCAAATCATCCCCTTCCGTGGCGAATACTACGAACTGGTGCCCGAGCGTCAACACCTCGTCAACCACCTGATCTACCCGGTGCCAAATCCGCACTTCCCTTTCCTGGGCGTGCACTACACCCGGATGATCCACGGCGGTATAGAAGCGGGGCCCAATGCCGTCCTCGCTTTTCGCCGCGAAGGCTACAGCCGCTGGGATATCGACTGGAGGGAGCTTTCCGAAACACTGCGCTACCCCGGCTTTCGCCGAATTGCCCAAAAACACTGGCGCTACGGGCTTAATGAGCTCTATCGCTCCTACTCCAAATCTGCTTTCGTGCGGGCACTGCAACACCTCATTCCAGAGGTGGGCGAAAAGGACCTGCAGCGCGGCGGGGCTGGCGTACGGGCTATGGCGGCCACGCCGGACGGGGAGCTGGTCGATGACTTCCTTTTCCTGCGGGGAAAACGCGTCATCAACGTGTGCAACGCCCCCTCTCCTGCTGCTACCGCATCCCTTTCCATTGGCGAAACGGTAGCAGAGATGGGAATCGAAGCACTGAATGAAACAATAGAAACACACAACAACGCTACAAGAATTAAAAGCAAACGATAATGTCTGAAACGAAGCAACTCAACATCCAAATGGTTGACCTGAAGACGCAGTACGAGAAACTGCAGCCCGAGATTGACGCGGCAGTACTCGAAGTGCTGCGCTCCTGCGCCTACATCAACGGGCCCAAGGTCAGGGATTTTCAGGCGCATATGGAACGCTACCTCGACGTAAAACGGGTCATTCCCTGCGCCAATGGCACTGACGCACTACAAATAGCGCTGATGGCTACCGATATGCAGCCCGGCGACGAGGTCATCGTACCGGCCTTTACCTACGTCTCTACCGCAGAGGTCATCGCCCTGCTCGGTTTCCGCCCGGTCATGGTGGATGTCGACCCCGACACCTTTAACGTCACTGCAGACATTATTGAGGCAGCAATGACGCCCAAAACGAAAGGCGTCGTACCGGTCAACCTCTTCGGGCAGAGCTGCGATATGGAGCCCATCATGGCAGTCGCCGAAAAGCACGGCCTGTGGGTAATCGAAGACAATGCGCAGGCTATTGGTGCCGACTACACCTTCGCTGACGGGCACAGCCAGAAAACCGGCACGATCGGGCACATCGGCTGTACCTCCTTCTACCCGTCCAAAAACCTGGGCGCTTACGGAGACGGCGGAGCGATCTATACCAACGACGAAGAGCTGGGCGAGCGGCTGCACAAAATTGCCAATCACGGGCAGACCAAGCGTTACTACCACGGAATGGTGGGCGTCAACAGCCGGCTCGACAGCGTGCAGGCCGCTATCCTGGATATCAAACTTGCTAAGCTGGACGAATACGCTGCAGCACGCCGTAAGGCCGCCGATTACTACGATGAGGCTTTCGCCGAAGTGGCCGCGCTGAAAACGCCGGCCCGGGACCCGAAATCCTCTCACGTATTCCACCAATACACCCTGCAGGTGCTAGACGGAAGCCGTGACCGACTACAGGAGCATTTGAATACTGCCGGCATTCCGAGCATGATTTACTACCCTGTGCCGCTCTACAAGCAGGAAGCTTACAAGACGGCTATGGCGAATGAAATCACAGAGCTGCCTGTCACGGAGGAGCTGTGCCAGCGCGTCATCAGCCTGCCGATGCACACTGAGCTCAACGAAGCCATGCTTGAACACATCACACAAACGGTGAAATCATTTTTCGCATAAACCGTAAGGCCGGGCAGACCAACACCTGCCCGGCCCCAATTTTGACAAACCAACGAATCATGTACGAAGAACTGAAAACCCGCAAAAAGAAAATCTCTGTCATTGGCCTGGGCTACGTCGGCCTGCCGCTGGCTCTGGAGTTTGCCCGGGATCATGAAGTCATCGGCTTTGACATCAATGCCGACCGGGTGGAAATGATGAAACAGGGCAAAGACCCTTCTGAAGAACTGGAGTCAAGCGCGTTTGACAACCGCCACATCCACTTCACTGCCGACCCGGCCGAGCTGAAAGACGCTCATTTTCATATCGTGGCGGTCCCTACACCTGTGAACGAAAGCAAAGTGCCCA
>CAJXXJ010000552.1 GCA_913062745.1 uncultured Phaeodactylibacter sp. | reverse complement strand
GCAGAAGGGCACGCAGGAGCTGGAAATCCCGGCGGGGCAGTGGGCCAGCGGGCTGTACCTGCTGCAGTATGAGGCCGGTGGGCGGGTGCTGCAGGTGGAGAAGGTGGTGCGGGAGTGAAGCCAAGACTTGACAAGTCTCCCCCAGCTACCCCCCGGGTCTTGTCAAGCCTAAGCCCGGACGGACAGCCCTATCAATCTAAGCTGGTGGTAGAATAAGAAGTGCTTATTTAAACTACTCCGGCGGCTCAGAACGGTTTTGTCTTGGGCCGCCGGTTTTAATAGACTGTTTATATGGAAAAGAGCAAGAAAAGTTGGTAAGTTGGGCGGATACAATCCACTCATCAAGCCAACACCATGCGGCACTCCGTCCAGCCCTCTTCCACCCGCTCCAGCTCATAGTGCCCGCCGTGCTGCCGGGCGATCTCCCGCACCAGCGTCAGGCCGATGCCCTGGCCCGCCGGTTTGGTGCTGAAAAAGGGCGTGGTCCGGTTGTCTGCCAGCTCGGGAGGCAGACCAGGGCCATTATCGGCAACCACTAAAGATAAGGGATGCCGCAGCAGGCGCAGTTGCACTTCCCCACCCTGCTCCAAAGCTTCCAGAGCGTTCTTCACCATATTGACCAGTGCCTGCTCCAGTTGCCGCTCATCGGCCTCGAAGTAGACGCTTTGCTCCGGCAACATCAGCCGCATTGCCGTTTGCTGCCGCTCAGCCTGCGGCGCCATCAGCTGCTGTACGTTGCGCAGCACCTCATCCAGCGCGATACGCCGCCGGTCCGGTGCTGGCAGTCGGACCACTTCCGCAAAATTGCGCATGAATTGATTGAGGCGCTCATTGCGCTGCCAGGCTACCTCCAGCGAAGCGCGGATATCATCCGCCAGCTCATCCTCCGGGTGGTCGGGATAGGCCTCCAGAGTGCTCTGCAGGATGGAGTTGATGGCCCCGATAGAATTATTGACTTCGTGCGCCATCATGCGGATGACTTTACCGTAAGCGCGCTTTTCGGCGGCCAGCATCTCCCTGGACAGCTCCCGCAGCAAGATAAACTTACGGTGGAAGCCCCGGTGGATAAAGTGGGCGACTTCGCAGTGGAAGCGCTCCTGCCCTTTGCCCGCAATGACGCCCGACTGCCCGGCTTCCCAGCCCGCCAGCTCCTGCAACAGCGGGTGGCCGGTCGCTTCCGGTTTTTGCGAAAGCGGCACTTCCCTGAGCCCCAGCATCTGCAAGCCGTGCGGGTTGATCTCCGTAATCTGCCCGTCGTAGTCCATCAGCACGATGCCCGCCGGCGATGCCTCGATCAGCTGATTGAGAAAATGGTCTTGCTGCTGCACCTGTGCGCGTTCCTTGCGGATATTCTTCATCATTTCGTTGTACACCTGTACCAGCCGATCCATATCCGGAGAGCCGGTAGGCCGCAGCTGAATGGCGAAGTCCTGATCTTTGATCGCATCAATGCCACTGCCCAGCAGGCGCAGCGGGCGGGTGAAGCGGCGGTAAAGAGCATACGCGATGCCCAGCGATACCAGGATGAGCACCTCCACGCCCAGAAAGAGCACCTTAGTCTCTTCCAGCACTAAAAAAGCCAGCACCCCCAGCCCAATGTGCAGCAGGAGGATATACCCGAAGTATCGCCACTTAAGACTCATAAGGAATTTCGTATTTCTGCAGGCGGCGGTACAGAGCGGAGCGGGTTAGCCCCAAATCTTTGGCCACCTGCGATATATTACCCTGATGATACTGCAGTGCCCGGCGGATCATCTCCACTTCCATTTCCTCCAAAGAGGCTTTGCCCACTTCCGGCAGGGGCAGCCCCGCCTGCGCCTGACCGGCCGATTGGTAATGCCGTTGTAAATCTTCTGCTTCCAGCCGCTCCCGTGGGCTGACCAGTACGGTACGCTCCATCAGGTTGCGCAATTCCCGGATATTGCCGGGGAAGCGCTGTTGGCGCAGCCACTGCCGTGCCCCTTTGCTCAGTTCCAGCTCCGGCCGCTGATAGTGCTTGCGAAAGGAAGACAGAAAATGCTCCGCCAGCAGCGGGATATCGCCGGGGCGGTCCCGCAGCGGCGGCAGGGTGAGTTGTATCAGGTTGATGCGGTAGTACAGGTCCTCCCGGAAACTGTCTTCTGCTACCATAGCTTCCAGATTTTTATTGGTGGCGCTGATGATGCGGCAGTCCACGCGGCGGGTCTCGCTGCTGCCGAGGGGCTCGTAGGTCTTCTCCTGCAGTACACGCAGTAGTTTCACCTGATTGGGCAAAGGCAGATCCCCGATTTCGTCCAGAAAAATGCTTCCGCCGTCTGCTTTCGCAAAACGCCCCTCCCGCTCGGCTATCGCATCGGTAAATGCGCCTTTTTTATGCCCGAAGAGTTCGCTTTCAAACAAGCTGGAGCTGATGCCGCCCAGATTGACCCGCACGAAAGGGCCCTGTGCCCGCCCGGACTGGTAGTGGATGGCTTCCGCCAAAACTTCCTTACCGGTGCCGCTTTCGCCCAAAATGAGTACGCTGGCATCCGTAGGGCTGACGCGCTTAGCTACCGCCAGCGTTTCCAGGAAAGCCGGGTCTTCGCCCACGATGTGTTCAAAACCCAGGTCCGAAGGAGGCGCCGGGGGCGCTGCATCCCGCAGGCTCAGCTGTGTGCGGATGCTGGCCAGCAGCTGTTGGTTGTCCCAGGGCTTGGCGATGAAGTCTTTGGCCCCCATCTTCATACCTTCCACGGCCAGCTGTACCGTTGCCCAGGCGGTCATCAGTATCACGGGTACGGAGGCCTGCTGTGCCCGCAGTTGTTCGAGCAGGCGCAGCCCCTGCCGGCCGGAGGTGTCGATGGTGAAATTCATATCGAGCAGCACCAGGTCCGGAGGTTGTTCTCTTATTGCCGCCTCCATCTGCCGGGGCTGGCCGATGGCCGTAGCCGTGAAGCCGGCTCGCTTCATGAGCAGCTTCAGGGAGGTACAGACGGCCGTGTCGTCGTCTATGATCAGGATGTGGGCCTTGGGCGATTCCATTCGGGTAAATTACAGTTTTTCTGAAAACTACTCTTCGTGCAATACCACCGCCGGCTGTAAACGAGACGCCTGCCGGGACGGATAGAGCGTGCACAGCAGCACCAGGCTGACAATGAGCAAGATCGCAGCGCCCATCGCCATGTAGTAGTTGACGGGCTCTATCCATTCTGTCATAACGTCCATAAAGGGCAGTTGCATTGCAAATACCACGCCCAGCATGATTGCCGCCAGGCTGACGAGCAATATCTCCAGCATAAACTGAGCGCTGATTTCACCACGGCTCGCACCGAGGGTGCGGCGCAGCCCCACTTCTGCCCGCCGCTTGTTGACATTGAACCAAAGCACACCAAACAGCCCCATAGCTACATTGAGGACCAGGAAGCCGCAGATGCTCAGCGCACTCACGAGCGGTATCCATACCTGCCGCGCCTGCACAGCCCGGGTGGTTTCCAGATGCTCTATGGTAAAGTCGTTCGTCTTGGTGATGCCCGCGATAGTCTGATTGAGGGTTTCTTCGAAAGAGGGAGGCGTGCCGGGAGTGATGCGCAGTACCAGCCGGGCTGCATCCGTGGAGGCAGCGGGCGCGTAGAAAAAGGTTGCCGGCTTTTCTTC
>CAJXXJ010000551.1 GCA_913062745.1 uncultured Phaeodactylibacter sp. | reverse complement strand
TATCAGGACGATTTCGTTTTCGACCTCGAATGGGAAACCGATGCTAATCAGGCCACTTCCGGCTTTTGGGTGCGGGAAGAGCCGATCGCTACGAGCTTTAACGGCAGCCTGGTTAACCCCGGCGAAGACGTAACCGATGACCTCGGGCAGCTCTGCTACATCACCGGCAACGGTGGCGGCGGCGGTGGCACCGACGATGTGGATGGCGGCGAAGTGATCCTCCGTTCTCCCTATATGGACCTGAGCACCTACGAAGCGCCGGAGCTTTCGCTCAAATACTGGTTTTATGTGGGCGGCGGCAACGGAAGTGCTCCCAATGATACGCTCACGATCAGCATTGAGGAAAACGGTACAGAAATCGTAATTGAGCAAATTGGCAATGCACTCAGCGCCTGGGCCAGCCTGGAAAACATTGACCTGTTGCCCTACCTAAGTAGTGGCGACTCCGTGCGGCTCGTTGTGCGCACAAGCGACTTTGCGCCCGATGGGCACCTCGTGGAAGCAGGCATCGATCAGTTCCTGCTCACCGATGCAGCTATCATCAATTCAGATGAAACGCTGGCGACTGAAGCCGTACGCACCAAAGTATTCCCAAATCCCTACCGGGATTACTTCACTCTGCAGTACGAACTGCCGGCAGGTACGCAGCGTGCTGAGGCCCGAATCTTTGACGCGCAGGGGCGGTTACTGCAGCAACTGGCCATCGACCCGGCTGCTCAGCAAGCTACCCTTGGTAATGAGCTGCCTAATGGCCTGTACTTCCTGCAACTGGCTGCCGACGGCCGGGTAGTGCATCAGCAGAAAGTGATCAGGCAATAGACAACACTGGATTGTGTAAGGGAAGCGCCTGTGGACGTACACGGGCGCTTTTTTTGTTTTGTATTTCAGGACGTCTCGCAGCTCAGTACAAATGAGCTGCTGCAGCTTGATCTAAGTTTTTTCAGGAGCGCCCTGATGGCGCTATCCCTCCGACATCAGCCCTGCTTGATCGTTAAGCATCTTAAGCTTATTTTTGAGGGAGCGGAAGGCAAAGCCAGCATTAGTGCACTGACCTACTATATCCTCGGTGTGGCGGAGCGCTCCGAAGAGGAATTTAAAGGAATTATGGAAAATATGGATCTCGAAATAAAACCAGATGTTATGAGTACGCTAGAGCAAATACTGACTCGCGGCCGCAAAGAAGGCTTAGAGCAAGGCTTGGAGAAAGGCATTCAAAAAGAACGTACCTTCCATCTCTTGAAAATGGCCCTCAAGTTTCCGGAAATGCCCGCTGTGGACCTCGCAGACTTCACCGAGCTGCCACAGGAAACGGTGCAGGAATTGTTAGATGTTATTACAGAAGGCGACAGAGACAAGCTATTGGAGTACGTGCAGGAGAAACTGCTGACTGACATTCCGCTCAACGCGGAAGAAGCAGATAAGCTGCAGGCGCTCGCCGGGCAACTCGTGGAACAAAGCCATAAGAAATAAAGCAAAGGTAAGCCGCATGCTGCGATTGCAGCTCCCTCTCATTTAAAGGAAATCAGACTACCAGACAAAAAAGTTTTAATGGATGAAAAGGATTGATTTTTCAAGCTTGCCTCAGAAATGTCCAGTAGTTTAAAAGGGAATACATTTCCCACAACTTCCCTCCGCCACAGGTGTTTCCCTCCCAAAAAACACGAATGAAGCTGGAGGACCTCCACGAAGAACTTAAAGCTACGAATACCCGGCTGGTTGCCGTTTCTAAAACCAAGCCAAACGAACTCATACAGGACTTCTACGATCGCGGGCAACGCGACTTCGGGGAAAACCGCGTGCAGGAACTGGCTGATAAGTTTGAAGCCCTGCCTAAGGATATCAACTGGCATTTCATCGGACATTTGCAGACTAATAAAGTCAAGTACATCGCCCCTTTCGTCCACCTCATCCACTCCGTAGACCGCTTAAAAATATTGAAAGAGGTCAACAAGCGCGCCCGGCAGAACGAGCGGGTAATCGACTGCCTGCTGCAATTTCACATCGCTGAGGAGGAGAGTAAATTTGGTTTTGATTTGGCGGAAGCCCGCGAAGCTATGGAGTCCGAAACTTACCAAAAAATGGAGCACGTGCGCATCGTGGGTGTTATGGGCATGGCCACTTTCACTGACGACCACGATAAAGTGCGGCGGGAGTTTCAGGCCCTGCGCCGAATTTTTGAACAGCTAAAGCAAGACTATTTTGCAGATCAGCCCCATTTCAAAGAAATTTCTATGGGTATGTCTGGTGATTATAAAATAGCGATCGAGGAAGGCAGCACGATGATCCGTATTGGCAGCATCCTTTTTGGGCCGCGCAAATAACAGCGAGCAGCATTTGCCGGAAGGCGGAAACCTCCGGCAAATGCTATGCTATTGCCTGCCAAAAGCAGGTAACAAGGGCAAGAGGGCTCTAATAAACCACCGCAGTTTCCGGCTTTCGCCGAATGCCCATCAGCAGGGCACCAATCGCTGCTCCAATGACCACAGTGCCCAGAAGCCAGCCGACAAAAGGAATCAGGCTAATGGAAATCAGTGCAACATACAAACCTGCTGATACCAGCAGAAGCATGCCTTTACCCCATTCGCGCTTAAACCGCTGATCCAGCCAGAAAGCAGCCAGCACCGCAGCAAAAACCGGGGCAAAAACTAATGTAAACAGGTACAACGACAAGCCAAGCAGGCCAAGCGGCAGCCCGACCACGCTGATAAAGAGAATGAATAAGCCGATCGGCACCCCGATGACATACAACACACCGAAGCCGAAGCTTTTCACAAACTGCTCCTGCAATGGTGCTATAGCACGAGTGAAAAATGAGCTGAAAAATAAGATCAGCGCCAAAGCCAGCAACACTGCAGCCCCCAACCCCGCAAAAAAGAAAATCCACCCGCCAAAGAAATCATCCCCCCGGCCCAACTCGCTTTCCAGAGCAGCATCGTACACCGCATTATCAGCAACACGGCTGAAATCCATTTCGCCCTGCTCCGTCCAGTAGCGCAGCGGGCCTTCCACTCGCGCCTTCCCGCCCAGTTCCAGCTGTTCAGCCGCCAGGGTGGCAGACCCGGAGATCGGCCCGTTTAGCAGGAACTCACCAGCTTTGACTTCTGCATCGCCCTCTACCCTGCCATTGAGCTGCACCTCGCCGCCGTATACGATCAGCTTGCCTTTTACCGTACCGTTCAGGCGCACCTCGCCGCCGAAAACGATCAGGTCGCCGCCAATCCGGCTGTTTTCCAGCACATTGACTTGCCCGGCAAAGACGATGAGGTCACCGCCGGTTCCTGAATACAAATCGAGCTGCCCGGCAAAGACCCGCAGGTCATCGCCAACGTAGCCCTCCACTTTGATTTGCCCGAGCGCAGCCGTCAGGTCACCACTTACCGAATCGCTAAGGACCAACTTAGAACAGGCCGCCAGCAAGTCGCCCTCCACCATCGCTCTTATGTCAATTTCGCTGCCCGCCAGGTATAAATCATCCGCGACGGGCTGACTAATTACGACCCGATCTCCGGCTACAGGCTCAGCAGCATAAAGCACGCTTGCGCAAAACAAGCCGCTCAGCATTAGCAAAACAGATAACAGTTTCATGGTATTGGTTTTTGGTTTTGGCGAAAAAG
>CAJXXJ010000550.1 GCA_913062745.1 uncultured Phaeodactylibacter sp. | reverse complement strand
CCGCTGCCGGTGCAATAGCCTGCGGCGCGCCGGCCGGCTGCCCGGTGCTGCTGAACAATTGCAGGCTGCCGCCAGCCTCCGCGGCCCGGAAAAAGCGTACTTCCAGCTCATCACGCACCGGGTTGGGGTGGCAAAGGAGCTGCAGGGCTTCCGCTGACTCCCCGGCAGGGACCAAATCCTGCAGTATGGCGAATTGCCCGTCGTAAAACTCAGGCAGCTCACCTGCTTCCAGCTGCAGCGCGTAGCGCGTGGCAGACAAGCCCTTGCGGGCATCCCACCCTTGCAGGTAATAAGTTTGGCCGGCTTGCAGGCCTTCTGCTTCGGCAGCAGTCTGCTTGTCGTCACCCCAGATGGTCAGGGCTGCGTGCCGGCCGCCCCAGAATTGCATGCCATAAATCTTTCCATCCGGGCTTGTAGCGGCTATCCAGCTGCCTTCCGGGAAGTACTGTGCCATCACCCAGTCTGGCAGCACCACGGTGCCGCTGCTTCCGGTTTTGTCCCGGTACGGCAGGTGCAGGTCAGCCCGGTCTTCCATCAGCAGCGGCTGCCCGTCGAAGCCCGCTCCGAAAGGGTCATAGGCCAGAGTGTCGGCAGCAGTAGCCCGTACCTGATATCCCTGCGTAGGCTCCATGTCGCCAATATCGTTTACGCCCAGTGCAGGGATATAGGTTTCCCCTACGTTGTTTTTGGCAATCAGGATATTATCGCTCACCCCGGCCAGCGCGAGGCTGATGTCCTCCGGCGTATCCTGCAGGTAAGCGATAATCTGCCAGCCGTCAGACAGCGGGATGGGAAGGTCCTCCGGGGCCTGCTCTCCGGTGATGGAGAGGGTACGGTCGGCATCCATCTTTACCTGATACCCCTGCCGGATATCCCATTCGCCTATGCTGTTGATGTTGAAAGCAGGGATGAAGGAGTTGCCTTCGCTGTCCTTCACAATCACCAGGTCCTGATCAACCGGGGCGAAGATGTCCGCCATATCCGCAGAGGGCGGATAAACGTAGCTGGAGATCATATTCCAGCCGGTGCGCAGCGGGATATCTATAGTGACTTCAGAGTTCAGGATGATCTCGGTAAGCTGGCTGATGCCGTTGATCGCAAACTGATCGGTGTGCGTGATCAGCGGCCCGGTAGGGGCATAGGCCGCCTGTACGTCGTATTCGGCCGCTTCTGCGGAACGCCACACTTTTACCGAAAAGGTTTCTCCGTTTGAGAACCCGTCCTTTTCTGGCGTTTGCTCATCATCGCCGTAGACGGCTACCGCTTTGCTGTTGTTGGGGTCCCATTGGCCGGCCCCGGCACAGCGCAGGCTGTCGCCATCCATAAAGAAGAAGCCAATCCAGTCGTCCGGGCTCAGGACTTGCCCGTCCAGGTCGCTGATCAGGTTCTGCGGGATGATCATGGTGTGGTTGGTGCCCGTGACCGTTACGGGCCAGGGTGGGGTGGAGGCGGCAGAGTAAATGCTGTCCAGCTGGCTCAGCCCGTTGATATTGAAGCGGTCTTCGTGCGTGATGATAGAGCCGATCGGCGCGTAGCCCCCCTCAGCATCAAATTCTTCTCCGCTCATGCTTTTGTACACCCGGAGCTGGAAGAATTCGCCTTCGAAGAAGCCATCCTTCTCCGGAGTTTGTGCATCATCTCCGTAGACGACGATGGAGCTGTTGGCGTTAGGGTCCCACCGTCCGGCCCCGGCACAGGCCACATCACCGTTTTTCTCGTAAAAGAAACCGATCCAGTCCAGCTCGTCGAGCTGCATGCCGTTGACTTCAGAGTACAGGTCCTGCGGCACCACTACCGTATGGTTGGTGCCGGTAACGGTTACCGGCCAGGGCGGGCTCAGGCTACTGCCCGTTTGGTTGAGGGTCGCCTGTGCGCTCAGGCTGCTGCCAAAGATCAGTACATCAGCCGTGCGGGGCAGGCTGCCGGTGTGCTCGTCGTAGCAAACCGTAATTGTGCTTGTGCCTGCGTTGCCGCCCGATGGCTGTACGGAGTTGATCCATGCGGCGGTCGAACTGGCAGTCCAGCTTTCGGAGGCGTTCACGGTGTAGTCCACACAGCCCTGATCCTGGTTAACCGTCTGCGTGGGCGGGCTGACCGTCAGCGTGCCGCTGCCGCTGCTGCCCTGTGTAATGGTAGCTGTCACCGATGGTGCCGTAGGGCTGTCAAAAGTAAGGGTAGCGGTCCTGGGCAGACCACTGTTGTTGGCGGTATAGTTGACAGCCACGCTGCCGGTGCCAAACCCGCTTGCTGGCGAAGGGACGGCCCAGCTGCTGTTGGAGCTGACAGTCCAGTCGACATTAGCAATCACCTGTATGCTGGCCTGGCCAGCGGCCTCGCTGACGTTTTGAGCAGCAGGGTCTACGGCAAGAGCTGCCGGAGCGCCGGCCTGGAAGACAGCCACTACCTGATCGGTAGCGTTGGTCGCGCTGACTATGATAATGGCCTGGCGGAAGTTGGTGCTCGGGTTGGGGTTGGCTGTAACGGTGAAAGTGCCGTTGTTGCTTCCGGTATTGGGCGCCACATTCATCCATGCCGCATTTTCGATGACGGTCCAGTCTGTATTTGCAGTGACGCTTACATCTGCAGTGCCGCCGCTGAACGGGAAGTTGAGATTGGACGGAGAAACGCTGAGCGAGGCCGGCGTGGTCAGGTTGACGGTATAGTCCTCCACTTCCTGGAAGCCGCCGGTATTACAGGGTTGCGGGTAACCGCCCCGGGCCATGGCAATACGCATGCGGGTCACTCCGGCTAAAGAATTAGTGGGGACGCTGAAATTACTGCTGACAATCGTCTGGTTATCCCGGCTGTCCTGGAACACGAGCTCGCCGTTATCTTCAAAATCGTTGTCGCGGTTCAGGTCTATCCAGATGCGCCAGTATACTGTTTCCGGGCTGCCGTTGGTTTCCGGGCGCAGGAAAACCGAAAAGGTGCCACCGATCTGCAGGTTGGTGCTGAAGTTGGTATAGTTGGCGTAGCCCTGGCTGTTGCCGGACACGTTGTCAATATCTTCTACGGTGACGCGGTCGATCCACTCCTGGGAAGATTCGCCGTAGGCGTAACAGTAGGACTCATCGCAGCCCTGCGTGCTGAATACGAAGGAGCCGCTCCAGTTGCCGGGAGCGTTGCTGCAGACCGTCTGTAGTTGCCACTCGTAGATGGAGCAGGGCTGAAGGTTGTACAAGGTGGTGGCCTCGAAGGTGATGCCGCTCTTCATCGTCCAGGTACTGCTGTTGCTGCTGCGGTAGCGGATGTTGTAGGATTGAGCGCCGGGCACGCCGCTCCAGGTCATGGAAGCGTGTGCGTATCCGATCGAGGTGGTGTTGATGCCGCTCGGTGGAGCACAGCTTTGGGAAACGACAAAGTCAAAGTCGAAGCCACTGTTGGACCAGCGGTTGTCCCACTCAAAATAGTAGCGCTTTCCGGCCTCTACTGGCATCGTCACCTGACTGGCATAAGGCGAGCCGCCCGGGAAAACCTGGCACTCGTCTTCGCCAAAAGCGACCTGCAGCAGGTTGCTGCAGTCACCTTCGTATACCCACAGCCGGGTATCTACCCCGCCGTTGCAGCTTTGAATGGTAATATTACCATCCTGCAAAGCATCGTAGAAGTACCAGTCAGCG
>CAJXXJ010000549.1 GCA_913062745.1 uncultured Phaeodactylibacter sp. | reverse complement strand
CGTCCATATAGAACCCCTGAACGGAAACGGCCTTTTGGCGCTGAACGAAGGTATTGCTTACGTCCTGGTCGGAAGGACCAATATGTAAAGTACCCGAGGGCACGTATACCATACCGTAAGGATTGATACCTCGCCAGGCCGGGCGGTCTAGCACCCCAACCAACTGGCCGTTTTCACTGCTGCCACAGGACGCGGCAACGAACACTAGCAGGACTAGTGAAATCTTGAGTAATTGTTTCATGTTAAAACCCTTGTTTTCCTTCAGAATATATAATAAGGTCTAATAAAGCAATCGTAAATATAGGCTGTTTGCCTATCTTATCAAAAATTAATTTTTCCTTTTTGGGCCGTGCGTGGCGAAACGTCAGGCAGCGTACGAAAGGACCAAACAGTGTACCGGCAGGCTCAGCCCACTGTTTTGCTAGCGTCAGGCACGCTCACCTCCACATAAATCCGATGGCTTTTACAAGGACCGGGGATTGTAGATTATTTTCGGTGGGCGGCCGGTGCCGATAGGTTTGTTCAGGTTATAACTCAACATCACTTCGTGGGAGCCATTGCTCACCTGATTGATGGCAGATAAGGTTAAATCATAGCTGTAGGCTATGGAAATATTTTCACTCAGGTTCAGCCCGCCAATCAATGCCACTGCATCGAGGCTGTTGCTGTTATATCCTCTTAACGATGCCCCTGCCATAATATTGTCATTATACCGGAAAAGGGCGGCGAGGTCGGTCTGCGTCTGCACCCCATCGGAGCGCACCAGAGCAGACGGGTGGAACGAGATGCTGCCGCCCAGCTCGAAATGCCCCTGCGCATTGAGGAAATAAGCACGGTTGAGCTGCATCGTCAGTGCGTCTCCCAGGGGAGCAGAGGGTTCTGTAAGGTGGCGTACAGAAAGGCCGACTTCCAGCTGTTCCGTCAGCAGGTAAATGCCGGCACCGAAAGTGGTCAGGTTGCCGGAGACCGGCGTGGTGGGCAGTAGCGCATCATTATGAATGATCACGCCGGAGACATAGGTGCCCTCCGGAGTGCGCAGCTTATCGCCGTCCAGCGTACGTTGGGAAAGGCCAGCGCTCGCTCCCAGCGACAGCACCGCCCGGCGGCCAAGGGCCATCTGATAGTTATACATTACCGTACCCGTAGTGCGGCTTTGCGCGCCCAGCTCATCGTTTTCGAGATTGATACCAAAGCCGCTGCTGATGATATTGAGCGGCAAGTGTACGCTTACGTTCTGTGTAATAGGGTTGCCTGGCAGGCCCTGCCACTGAGAACGGTAAATACCGGTAGCAACCAGAGAATTCTCCATGCCGGCGTAGCCGGGGTTCCAGTTCAGTTTGTTCAGCATGAACAGGCTGTACTGTGCGGGTTGCTGCCCGTGGGCGGACAGCACGAAAGCCAGAAAGGCGAAGATGGTAAGAAGTTGTTTCATTAGCTTGATGTTATTGCGACGGGGGTATGATGCCCGTCAGGCGTTTTTCTGTATGAGTTGTACGGCTTCCTCTACACTACTAACGGGGCGCTTGCAGGCGTATTCCTGGCACACGTATATATTTGTGTCGCCTCCGGTGCTTTTTCCTTCCAGCAGAGGCCAGCCATCCTGCGCGGTGAGCGATGCCATCGCCACAGTATTGGGGAAGTAATGCCGGTTTAGGTTTTGTGCCTTGTCTTCTGCTTGCTGCCCCACCACCGCCAGCTCAAAAAAGGGCCGACTGCGCAGCAGCATTGCTCTTGCCCAGCGCGCGAAGGAGGATGGGTACTTTTCCACCGAAGACTTTACGTTGCGCAGCATATCCACTGAAAGGTCACTGTATTCCTGCCGGCCGAGCAGAATACCCAGGCGGTGCAGGTTGTGTACCATGGTAGAATTGCCGGAAGGAGTAGCGCTGTCGTAAATTTCCTTTCGCCGCATCGGCAGGCCTTGCTGCTCTGCTCTTGTAAAATAGAACAATTTCTCCTCCTTGTCAAGAAAGTGCTCCAGCAGAAAGTCCGTTATCTCGGCTGCGCGACTTAACAGGCGGGTATCGTAGTTTTGCTGGTAAAGCTCCAGCAAAGCTTCCGTAAGCAACGCATAATCGTCAAGAAATGCATCGTACTGCACCTGCCCGTCCTTGTAGGTGTGGAGCAAAGCCGGTGCCTCATCTGCTTTCATAGAAGACAATAAGAACTCAATGCTCCGCTCCGCTGCCGCCAGGAAATCAGGGTCTTGCAGAGCAGCGTACGCTTTTGCGTAAGCAGTGGCCATCATGGCGTTCCACCCGAGCAGCACTTTATCATCCAGGCCAGGCCGTACCCGCTTGTCCCGTGCTTCAAAAAGCTTCATCCGGCCGTCCGCCAGTTGAGCCCGCACTTCATCCACTGACATGCTCTTTTCAGCAGCGAAATCGGCTACCGTCTGCGTGACATGCAGGATATTTGTGCCCTCCCAGTTGCCGGCAGGGCTGATGTCATAGTATTCACAGAACAGCGGTGCCTGATCGCCCAGTATTTCGGCTACTTCCTGGTGGCTCCAGACATAGAATTTGCCCTCTTCCCCTTCCGAGTCCGCATCAAGCGCAGCGTAGAAGGCCCCTTCCGGGCTCGTCATCTCCCGCTTCACCCAAGCCAGCGTCTCCCGGATCGCCCGTTCGTAGAGCGGGTCCCCGAACGCCCGGTAGGCGTCTGAAAGCAGCCCGACCAACAGCGCATTATCGTAAAGCATCTTTTCAAAGTGGGGCACCAGCCACGCCCGGTCGGTAGCGTAACGAGCAAAACCGCCTCCCAGCTGATCGTAAATACCGCCCCATATCATTTTGCGTAGCGAAAACTCCAAATGAGCCTTTGCCCCCGGAGCGCCTTCCAGCAAATAGAAGTCCATGAGATAGCGCAGGCCCATTGTGCCCGGAAATTTGGGAGCACCGCCAAAACCACCTTCCAGATGATCAAACTGCTGCTGCAACGCCTGGAAAATCCGGCTTCCGGTGCCTTCGTCAAACAACTGCTCCGCAGGCGCTTCCAGCATATCGTCTTTCAGAAAAAGCCGCTCGCTTCGCTTCAACGCATCCATCAGTTGTTCGGCTTGCTCTTCCACTTCTTTCCTTCGGCTGGTGTAGGCATCCGACATGTACTGCATCAGCTGCGTCCAGGAAGGCCGGTTGTGCAGCTGCTTCGGCGGGTAATAGGTCCCGGCGAAATAAGGCCGCCCGTCCGGCAGCAGAAAACAATTGAGCGGCCAGCCTCCACTGCCACTGATTGCCTGACAGGCTTCCATATAGATCTGGTCAACATCAGGACGCTCTTCCCGGTCTACTTTGATATTGACAAAGTGCTCATTCATGTAGCGCGCAACCTCCTCACTCTCGAAGCTTTCCCGCTCCATCACATGGCACCAGTGGCATGTGCTGTAGCCAATGCTCACCAGTATAGGCTTATCCTCTTTTTTAGCTTTTTCAAAAGCCTCCGGTTTCCATGCGTACCAATCAACGGGGTTCCCGGCGTGCTGTAGCAGGTAGGGGCTGGTTTCGTACTGAAGTCGATTCATGCTTTTTAGCTTTGGGTCAGGTACAGCCGCTGCCTGAGGCAGTAGCTGCCGGTCAGCTCTTCACCTTTGTATCTCTCGCTGCCCGTAGGATGTGCCATGAAAACGGGGAAAAG